>CANRPS010000073.1 GCA_947632585.1 uncultured Clostridia bacterium | reverse complement strand
TATATTTCTTTTTGTAACTTTTTTAAATCCACCATATCAATTACCTCCATACATTTTTAATCTAAGCGACAACTTACTATTTATATTACTAACACAAATTTTTATTACTGATTTAATTCTTTCTTGATATTTGATTTAACCATATTTCTACTCCTAAATGTAAGTTGTCGTTCTAGTTTCACTTTATTAAATCTGTATAATATAGAATTTTTTTTCCTAATTTTTTGGCATATTCTATTTCTAAATTCGTACTATTACCAATATAATTATTTACATTTACTACTAATATTGTATCAGATAATTCTATCTTTTTAAAATGTTCTTCTTTTAATTTCATTAGTTGTTCATCTGTTCTTTCATAATTTTCTAATACTGGATAAATAGGTGTCAATATGCAATTGCCTTCCAAAGCCATTTTTTCTGCAACTATCATCATTTCATCTTTAAATTTTAAGCTTCCACATATTGTTATTATTTTCATTTTATTTACTCCCTTTATATATGATTAATATATTTATTAAAATCTTTAAAACTAATACCATTTGGCACATAAAAAAATTCTTTTGTAGGACTATCTTTTCCACCTCTTAATTTTATATAATAATCTACTATTGTTTTTATTGCATCTTCTTCTGAATCATACTCATATATTCCTTTTCTTTCAAAATTAGGATGCTCCATATGATAAACTTTGTTATTCTCATAATATAGCACAAAACAATGCATATGTTCTTCTTCCTCTAAATTGCCATAATCATCTGGTTCAAAAATTCTACAACAATACATTTTATTCTTTATATTAATCTTATTCAATAAATAATTCATCAAATTAACTTGATCAATACATGTTCCTATTTTATATTTAAGTATTTCTTCTATTGACATTGTTCTATAACTTTTACGGAATTCCTTCATTGTATTCAAATGTTTATTCCCATTAATATCAATCCATCCATATTCTATATTGTCTTTCATAAATTGATATACATCTTGAGCATTTTTTATTTCATTTAATTTCATCAATCTCACCTACGACTTACTATTTATATAAGAATTATATAGATACATATTAAATTTCCAAATCATTTATTGTCATATCTTTAGTACCAATATAAACATCTCTATTTCCATTTAAATTATGTACTTTTATAATTGTATAATTATCATAATGGTATTCTATACTTCCACCATCATCATAAGATATTGCCTTTGGAAAATCTTGATTTGCTTTTGCAATAATTTCATCCATTGTTATTTTATTTTGTAATAGTGCATCTCTTAATGAAATACTGTTTTCTGTTAAATCTGAACTATCAGTATTTAAGTTTATAGCAATATGTCCCTCAAAAGCATATACATTATAATCTATACCTTTAACTTCATTTTTACTTATAATTATTTCTTTTTGTTTTGGATTTATTGCTGTTTTTTGATAAAATACAAGATTAAATTTATCAACTGTTCTTACTTCAATTTTTGTCGCCTTAACTTTTGCTGGATAACTTAACATTACGAATCCTTCATAAGTTATTTTTACATTAGTTCCTACCTCATAAAGTGCATCATTATTTTCTCCTAAATCAATATCTATTTTATCTGATGATTTTCTTATTTCTTCGTTTTCGTTTGGCTCTACTATAATATAATTAGTACCAGACTCAATTACTTTTCCAAAAAAAGATTGTTCTGTTTTCTCATTATCCTTTTGATTAGAATTACTATTATCTGGTTGTATATCTACTGGTTGCATATCTACTGGTGGAGCATATTTTTCCCATCTAAATACTGTTACTTTTTCTCCATTAGTAAAAATATAGGTATATATAAAAATTCCTTTATCTTTTTGATATAAATTTCCGCCATTAAAATCTTCTGTAATTTTTATAATTGGTCTGTTGTTAAAAACTTTTGCTTGTATTGTATCAACTAATACAATAACTATAAAAATAACCAAAGCTATTAAAAATATTTTTACACATTTCTTCATAACATACCTCCTAAAATAAAACTTACTATTTTTCTTACTAACACAAATTGTAAGTCGTCGTTAATATTCTTTTTATTCATTTAATGAAAACGTCAATTCTACATTGTCACTACCCAAAATTTTTTTTAATTCATTTTTTGATATATTTTGTACTTTACCTAATTTAGTAAAATTCCAACTATTAGTATCATAATAAAGTGTTATTTGATTTCCTTGATACAATATTAAATCTCCTGCTTCTGTTGTAATATTTTTATCATTTGTTGGTAAACTAAATCCCAAGTTACCTACTTTTTCAAAATTTCCATAATCGTGTGCATTTATTGTTATATCTCCACTTTTTAACTTTTCTACAAATGCTTTAGCAGATGAATTATCTTCTAATTTTACATTTAATACTCTACCATTTACTTTAATAATTATCTCATCCAT
Organism: uncultured Clostridia bacterium; assembly: GCA_947632585.1. Classification (GTDB taxonomy): domain Bacteria; phylum Bacillota; class Clostridia; order TANB77; family CAG-508; genus CAG-269. The sequence goes on along the minus strand of CANRPS010000073.1, from coordinate 299 downwards.
ATTAATTTCCTCCATATTATTTGAATTTTTTGTATCTTCATCTACATTTTTTAGTAGTAATTCTTCATTTACACCATCTGTTGTAATTTCTTCCCAAGTAACTTCATTTACTTTATTATATTCTACTGTGCCACCATCTTTTAAGTACATAGGTATTGGTACTAACAAAACCAATATAATTACAATTACCAGCACTATTATTACTTTCTTATTCATAAATCTATCTCCTTTTGCAAATTTTAATCTAGTTACTATTTATTTTATTAAAATTATAACAAAAAAGCAAGTGATTGTAAATA
>CANRPS010000072.1 GCA_947632585.1 uncultured Clostridia bacterium | reverse complement strand
CCTGCACCAATAATATTGTGAATTTCATCTATAACTAAAATAATATTTCCTAAACTCTTACATTCATCTATAATAGCCTTCATTCTAGCCTCAAACTGGCCTCTAAACTGTGTGCCAGCAATTACTGCAGTCATATCTAAAAGGTAAACTTCCTTATTTAACAATTTAGCAGGAACCTTACCATTAGCTATTTTAATAGCTAAACCTTGAGCAATAGCGGTTTTACCAACGCCAGGTTCACCAATCAAACAAGGATTATTTTTAGAACGTCTATTTAAAATTTGGATTATTCTTTGAATTTCTTTATCTCTACCAATAACAGCATCCAAATTATTATTTTTAGCTTTTAAAGTCAAATTAGTACCAAAAGTATCCAAAGTTTTCTTTCTCTTATCCTTTGGCTTTTTATCAACCTTAACCTTCTTCTTTTCACCGTTAGCATTAGGGGCATCTCCAGAATTCATATCGTTATCACTTCCAAAAAGTCCTGCAAAAATAGAGCCAAGAGGAATACCCTTTGGACTATCTGAATCATCAATTCCCATTGCATCACCATCAGAATTATTTATAACTGAATTCATATCTATATTATCGGTCATATCAGAAAACATGCGCTCAATTTGACTAGACATATTCTTAAAATCTTCTTCGCTTAAATTAGATTGTTTAGCAAGTGCATTAAAAGGATTAATACCCTTTTCCTTAGCACAAGAATAGCAAAGGCCTTCTGTAGACATTGAATTATCAGGCATTTTCTTATTAATAAATATAACAGCAGTATTCTTTTTGCATATTGAACATAACATATTTTTAAACTCCTCTATATTTAAATATAGTAATAAATAAAAAACTTATTACATATATATCATATCTTAAAAATAGCGAATAGTCAATATAAATATAGCTAAATACAGCATTTCACAAATATTTCACAAAAAGGAAATATTTTATAAGTCGTCTTGAAATATAAAAGTGCGAATGATATAATAAGCAAAAAATGAGATAAAAACATAGTAAAAGTAAGGAAGGAATGAGATAAAAATGAAAAAGCAATATATTATTTATGCCATAATAATATTATTATGCGTTGTTGCAGTAGGGTGTGGAGTATACTACGAAATGTTTATAAAAAATGATGATATCATATATGAGCCATCAAATATAATATCAAACAGTGCTATAGACAACAGTACAACAGATCCTACACAAGCAAAAGAAGACTTTAATTTACTATTTACCAACAGCATAAACTTCCAAAACAATAGAGTAGAAAGCATAAAGAAAATAGATGAAACCAAAGAAATAGTTTACACAGTTATAGAAGAGCAATACGAAGAAGAAGGAAAATATACAATAAACTTAAATGTGCCAGTAATAAATATTCAAAGTGAAGTAGCACAAGAATTTAACGGTATAACACAACAAGTATTTTTAAGTAAAGCAAACGATATACTAGAAAATGCAAAAGAATACACAATATATAGTGTAGACTATACAGCATTTATAAACAACAATATACTATCAATAGCTATAAAATCTTCATTAAAAGAAGGAAATGGTGCACAAAGAATTATTGTACAAACCTACAATTACAATTTAGGAACAAACGAAAAGGTAGAATTAAACCAAGTATTAGATAGCAAGCAAGTAAATAAAAATGAAGTAAACAAAAAAATAGAAGAGCAAGTATCACAAGCAAGTAAAGAAGCAGAAGCACTTTCACAAGCATTAGGTCAACCTATATACAAAAGAGATTTATCAAGTGCAATGTACATAACAGATAACGTAAGAAACTTCTTATATGCTAGAAATGGTTCAGTATATATAATATATGCATACGGAAACACTTACGAAACATCAGAAATGGACATTATAAAATTAGATTAAAGAAAAGATGATAGCTTTATAAAAATATGATAAAAACAAAAGACAATATAGCATAATAAGAAGAAAAATCAAAAGAAGGATAGCAAAATGCCCAAAAGTGTATTAATAACGGAAAAGCCATCTGTAGCAATGGAATTTGCCAAAGTATTGGAAATAAATGGTGCACGAAAAGATGGATATTTAGAATCAGAAAATTGGATAGTAACATGGTGTGTTGGTCATCTAGTAACAATGTCATACCCAGAAAAGTATGACGAAAACTTAAAATACTGGAGACTAAACACACTTCCTTTCATGCCTAAAGAATACAAATACGAAATAATACCAAATGTAGAAAAACAATTTAACACCATAAAAAATATATTATTAAGAGAAGACGTAGACACAATATATGTTTCAACCGACTCTGGGCGCGAAGGAGAATACATATACAGATTAGTAGAGCAAATGATAGGAGTCAATCGGAAAAAAAAGAAAAAGAGTATGGATAGACTCCCAAACTGAAGAAGAAATAAAACGTGGAATAAAAGAAGCAAAAGATTTAGAAGAATACAATAGCCTATCAGACTCAGCATATTTAAGAGCAAAAGAAGACTACTTAATAGGTATAAATTTTTCAAGATTGCTTTCCATAATATATGGAAGAAAAGTTGCCAAAGAAATAAACGAAGAAAAAGCCTCTATTTCTGTTGGTAGGGTTATGACGTGTGTTTTAGGAATGGTAGTATCAAGAGAAAGAGAAATTAGAAACTTCGTAAAAACACCATTTTATAAAATAGTAGGAGAATTTGGAGAAAAAAATGCAAATATAGAAAATGTTGAAAATGCAGAAGAAAAGCAAAAAGAAAATCAAGCAAGTTTTAAAGCAGAATGGAAAGTAACGGAAAAATCAGCAATGTATGAATCTCCAAAACTATATAATGAAGCGGGATTTAAAAAAGCAGAGGATGCCAAACAATTTATAAACTCACTTAAAGACAAAAAAGCAGT
>CANRPS010000071.1 GCA_947632585.1 uncultured Clostridia bacterium | reverse complement strand
GTTTGATAAAAATGGTATTGTAAAAATGGTTTCTATAGAAGATATTACGGATTTATAGAAAATTGTACTGATTAAAAGAAGTAATCGAAAAATTACAATTTAATTTAGTAAATTAGATTGTAATTTTTTTTTATTTAAAATAAATTGTTAAATTGATAATTATTATATTTTGTGATATATATTAAATAAATTTTATATAAAAAAGAAAGAAGGAAAATATATGTGCACAGCAATAACTTATAACACAAAAGACCATTATTTTGGAAGAAATTTAGATCTGGAATTTTCTTATAAAGAAACAATTACTATAACTCCTCGTAATTATAAATTTAAATTTAGAAAGGCAAATGAAATAACTAATCATTACGCAATTATAGGAATGGCATATGTTGAAAATGGTTACCCACTTTATTATGATGCGATAAATGAAAAAGGAGTTGGAATGGCAGGATTAAACTTCCCAGACAACGCAGATTATAAAGAGGAAAAAGAAGGAATGGACAATATTGCACCATTTGAGTTTATTCCTTGGGTTTTATCACAATGCTCAAACATTGATGAAGTAAAATTATTATTAAAAAAGATAAATATTGCTAATATTAATTTTAGTGAAAATTTACCTGCATCACCATTACATTGGATTATTTCTGATAAAACATCTTCAATAATAGTTGAAAGTGTAAAAACAGGACTAAATATATATGATAATCCTGTCGGGGTACTTACAAATAATCCAACTTTTGATATTCAAATGTTTAATTTAAATAATTACATGAATTTATCTATTGAGAAACCAGAAAACAATTTCTCAAAAAAACTAAATTTAACATCATATAGTAGAGGCATGGGAGCAATGGGACTACCTGGAGACCTGTCGTCTATGTCAAGATTTGTAAAAGCAACTTTTACAAAAATGAATTCAATTTCAGGAGATTCAGAATCAGAAAGTATTAGCCAATTTTTCCATATCCTGGGATCTGTAGATCAACAAAGAGGATGTGTTCATATGGGAGAAAATAAATATGAAATAACTATTTATAGTTCATGTTGTAATATAGATAAAGGAATATATTATTATACAACATATGAAAATAGCCAAATTACAGGAATAAACATGTATAATGAAAATTTAGATGGTACAGAATTAGTAAATTATGATTTAATAAAAGGACAACAAATTTTTATGCAAAACTAAATAACTTACATTCACTATTTGTGTCCATCAAAAAAAATGAACAATTCGCTATTTGTGGGGTGTTAATTTTAAAACTTTTTTGCTAATTTAAATTTAAGGAGGAGCAAAAAAATGGATACAATTAAAATTGGAAAATTTATTGCAGAAAAAAGAAAAGAAAAAAAGTTAACACAAGAAAATTTAGCAGAAAAATTAGGAGTAACATCTAAAACAATATCAAGATGGGAAAATGGAAATTATATGCCAGATATTTCTTTACTAAAACCATTAAGTGAAGAATTAGGAATAACATTAAATGATTTAATTAGTGGAGAAAAAGTAGATAAAGACCATTATCAAGAAAAACTGGAAGAAAACATTATAAATACAATAGATTATACTTCTAAAAAAGTATATGAAAAAAGTAGAGTAATTGCTGAAATATTAATAGTATTTGGATTGGGACTTATTTTTACAGCATTTACAATATTTCCATCAGAAAGCAGTTGGGGATCAATTTATTCTATATTTGGGTTCATTATATCTTTAATAGGTTTTTCTAAAATTAATAAGAAAAAATCATATATAAAAAGATTATTCTTAAATTTAGGGTATATTATATTAGGATTAATATTATTAATAAGCTTAGATTATGCAAATGTAAGACTAAATAATGTTCCACCAAGATTTTCTTACTTAATAAAAACAACGGAGAATATGATTATATATAAATCACCACTCTGTAATGTTTACAGAATAAATAGAAACAAAAAAAATGAGTATTATATAGTTGACACCAAAAGAATATATACAGAAGAAACAATACCTATAACTCCATTTAATAGAGATAAAGCAGGAATAGATAACATTATAAATTTTAAAAATGAATATATAGGAAACAATAGTAATGATAGCCATTTAATAGACAATTTACCACTTTCAGAATATGGATATGTTTTTGAAATTGATTCTGAAAATTTAGGATTAACTATTGACTATCATATTACAGACTGGTATATAAATGAAAATAAATATTTAGAAAAATCATTATTATATAATACTATATCAATATTTTCTTTAATAGATAATGTACAAGATATTACCTTCAATTTTAGTGGCAATTCATATAAAGTTAGTAGAAATAAAGTTGAAACCACATTTCCTAATTATAAAGATATAGTAGATAATGGAATAAATAAAGATAATTTCAATAAATATGTTGAAAATAAAATAAATGATAATGAATTTATAGAAGAAATATTTAATAAAATATTTGTTAATTGAAAGGAACAAGCTAATTTATGAAAAAAGTATTAGGAATAAGTTTAGGTTTTGTATTTATATATTCTATTATTATTACAACATTATATATAAGCACTAATAATAATCTAAAAGATTCTAATAGTAATTTAGAAGAACTTAACAAAAAATATGATGTATTAGTTCATACAGAAGCCATGCCAATCACATCAACATTTTATGCACAAATAGAAAATGTTGATTTAGAAAATAACTATATACTTGTAAAAGGTTTAGATTTTGATACTATTTATAATAAAAAATATTTACTTAAAATATCGGATAAAACTTTTTTAATAGGTAATGGAAACACAGGAGGAAGTAATATATTAAATCTTTCATGTTTTGAAAATAATCAGTATGTGTCTGTAACTTATGAAGGAGTAATAGAAAATTCTGAAAATTATGATATTATTGATACTATACAAAAAGTGCAATTACTTGAAAACAGAAATGAATAATATTAAAAGACTAACTATATGAAGTCAATAGAAAAATAGAAAAAAATTAAAATTTTTTTAGTACATTGAAAAATGCATGA
>CANRPS010000070.1 GCA_947632585.1 uncultured Clostridia bacterium | reverse complement strand
TAATCTCATTTCTCCAGAAGGTAATCTTACATGTGCATATTTTCCTTCCTTAGCCATTAATTGAGCACTTTGACCAGCTGATCTAACAAGTTTTCCACCTTGTCCTGGATTTAATTCTATATTATGAATTAATGTACCAACTGGGATATTACTAATTGGTAATGAATTTCCAACTTTAATATCTGTTTTTTCTCCAGATATTATTTTGTCTCCATCTGTTAATCCTTCTGGTGCTAAAATATATGCTTTTTCTCCATCAGCATATTGTATTAATGCGATATTTGCACTTCTATTTGGATCATATTCGATTCCAATTATAGTAGCTTCCATATCATCTTTTCTACGTTTAAAATCAATTATTCTATATTTTTGTCTATTTCCTCCACCATGATGACGTACTGTTATTCTACCATATGAATTTCTTCCTGCATTTTTCTTTTTCTTTTCTAGTAAAGATTTTTCAGGAGTTTTTTTAGTGATTTCACTACTATAATCTAGTACTGTCATATTTCTTCTTGATGGAGTATAAGCATTAAATCTTTTTGTTGCCATTTTTTATTCTCTCCTTATATTTTATTTACGGATTTTTTCCTGTTCCGTATACAGTTAAAATTTATTCTCCGGGTTCTCTCCCGTTATCTTTCTTTATATGAGTATTTTCTTCTACTCTTAATGGTATCTTTTTAGGTGTGTTTTCATTTTTATTTTTAGCTTCTTGTTTCATTTTAGCTCTAAATATTGAGCTTCTTGATATATTATTTTTGTTTTCTTCCATTTTTACACCCCAGTAAATTCTTCAATAGAATCTTTAAATTTCTTAGATCCTTTTGTTTCTTTTCCGCCTTTACCTAAATATGTTTCATTTTTAGGATCTGTATCTATTGTTACTATTGCTTTTTTCCAGTCAGATGTTCTTCCTTGATGATATCCAACTCTTTTCTTTTTACCATTAACATTCATTGTATTTACATTTAATACTTTTACACCGAAAAGTTTTTCAACTGCATTTGCAATTTCAACTTTTGTTGCATTTTTATTTACTTTGAAAGTATATTTACCTTCTTGTAATATGTTGTTACTTTTTTCAGTAACTATTGGGGCTAGTATTATTTCTTCTGCTATCATAATTATGCATACACCTCCTCTAATTTCTTTACAGTATCAAGTGTTAAAACTAAATTAGTATATCTTAATAAATCATAAACATTTATTGTATTTACTAAAATTGCTTTTGCATCTTCTATATTATTAGTAGAAGCTTGAACATTTAGATTTTTTTCTGGTAAAACAAATAATGTTTTTCCTTCTAATTTTAAACTATTTAAAACTTTAACCATAGATTTAGTTTTAATTTCTTTTAATTCTAATTTATCAACTATTGTTAATTGTTTTTCTAATACTTTAGAACTTAAAATTGACTTAATAGCAAGTCTTCTTTCTTTTTTGTTTACTTTATATCTATATGAACGTGGTTTTGGTCCTAATGCAATACCACCTTTAATCCATTGTGGTGCACGGATACTTCCTTGTCTTGCACGACCTGTACCTTTTTGTCTCCATGGCTTTCTTCCACCACCACGAACTTCTGATCTTGTTTTTGTACTTTGTGTTCCTTGTCTTTGGTTAGCTAAATAATTTACTAAAACAGTATGTACAACTGCTTCATTTGGTTCAATTCCAAATATAGAATCATTTAATTCTATTTCGCTAACCTTTTTACCTTTCATATCACATACATCTATTTTTGGCATATCACTTTCCTCCTTCCTTATTTAGTAGCCTTTACAGCTGATTTTATTTTAACAATTGCACCTTTAACTCCTGGTACACTTCCTTTAACTAATATTACATTTTTATCCATATCAACTCTTATAACTTCTAAGTTTTGAATTGTTATAGTAACATTTCCCATATGTCCTGGAAGTTTTTTACCTTTATAAACTCTACCTGGTGTAGATGTTGAACCCATTGAACCAGGTCTTCTATGATATTTTGAACCATGTGCCATTGGACCTCTTGATTGTCCATGTCTTTTAATAACACCTTGGAATCCTTTACCTTTTGAAGTACCTTGAATATCAACTTTTTCTCCGGCTGTAAATATATCAGCTTTTACTTCATCGCCTACTTTGAAAGTAGATATATCATCTAATCTAAATTCTCTTAAATATTTTTTTGGAGTTAATTTAGATTTTGTAAAATGTCCTATTTCTGGTTTGTTAAGATGTTTTTCCTTTACATCTCCAAATCCTAATTGGATACTATTATATCCATCAGTTTCTATAGTTTTAACTTGAGCAACTACACATGGTCCTGCCTCAATTACTGTAACTGGAATAACATTTCCTTTTTCATCAAATATTTGTGTCATTCCTATTTTTCTTCCTATTATTCCTTTTTTCATATTTCTCCTCCTATTGGCTGATTAAATTTTATCAGCATTGGTTAATTATTTGTAAACTTTTTAAGTTGTTTACTAACTATTTAGTTGTAAAATTACATTTTTATATTATAGTTTGATTTCGATATCAACACCAGCAGGTAATTCTAATTTCATTAAAGAATCAACTGTTTTTTGTGTTGGATAAAGAATATCTATAACTCTTTTATGTGTTCTCATTTCAAATTGTTCTCTTGAATCTTTATCTTTATGTGGAGAACGTATAACTGTTACAACTTCTTTTTTTGTTGGTAGTGGAATAGGTCCTGAAACTTTTGCTCCTGTCTTTTTAGCAGTTTCTACTATTTTTGCAGCAGACTGATCTAAAATTTGAGATTCATAAGCTTTTACCCTTATTCTAATTTTTTCACTAGTAACAACATTGTTTGCCATTGCTTTTCCCTCCTTAAATAAATTTTTGTACTTAATTCAGCTTGGCAAGTTATAATGCACCCCGGTGTTTTGTGAATACCTAATATAAAATCCCAAAACGCATGAAAATTTTGGGGATAAGTGCTTTATTTTTCTTACCGCCTGGTCTATGCCACGACATACTCCATCGAAGTTCCCTCCATTCCTTAT
>CANRPS010000069.1 GCA_947632585.1 uncultured Clostridia bacterium | reverse complement strand
GTTTTAGCAAAATCTGGTGGTATGCTCTCTCCTGTTTGTAAATTGACTGAACCTACTACTTTTTCTGGAAACATATTGTTTGTTAATTTTATATAAATTAAATCAGGATATAACATCTTAATTCTTTCTGTTTTTCCTATTCCAGAAGGTCCTCTAAGCAATACTGATTCACCAGACTCTATCCAATTATGTATTATCTCTGTATCTGTCATGTTTACCCTTGTAGAAGGTGCTGTATCATCTGGATTTAGTTTTTGTAGTCTTGTTTGTCTAGTTTTAGCTTTCTCTATTTTTTCTTTTTGTACTTCACTTAAATTTATTGGTTTCATTGATTGTTCTAAATCCTTAGAAAAATATTCATCCATAAATCTTTTTATATCTGTTTTGTCAAAATCTCCTGTATGGTAGTTTCTACTATTATTGAATTGAACTCCAGAAAAAATTAATTTTTCTGTTATCATAATTTTTGCTTTTTCATCAACTAACCATTTTACTGGTTGAACTTCTACCCATACATTATTTCCATCTCTATAGTATTCTCCATTTGAAAGTTGAAATTCTTTTCCATCAAAATACGAATTAGCCTTAACTCTTACATATCTTTTTCCGTTATATTGATATTCCTCGTGTATTTTTGGCTCAAATTTTTCACTATAAGCATCATATTTTTTTGAGTCTGTTGTATATCCATTTCCAGTTTTTGATAATCTTCCACTTTTAAATGCTTGTTCTAATTTTATTTGCATATCTTTTGGTACTGCTTTTTGTGGATAATATCCATATTCTACTTCATAAATTCCGTCTCTTGCTCTTTTCCTACTCACTACGTTCGTGGGGATTGAACCGATTGAAGTGAACGGTAAAGCTAGGCGTGCCCCGCCACAGCGAAGATAAACACGACGCCAACTCCTCATACCAGAATCATTAATTACTCTCGCGTCATTATCCTTGTCATCTGATTTAGTCCAATAAAAACCTGTTCTACCCTCTAAAGAACCATCATTACCTATATGATAGTTTGAAACATATCCTCCTAAAAGAATAGAAAAATCTGTTATTGCTGCTTTAGTCCCTCTCTTTTTGAATATATCTAAATCACTATAGCATTGTTCTTCTGTTAAAAACGTAAAGTTACTCATGTATTACTCCTTTTATTTCTTAGTCAATGATTGTAGCTTAAAATGCAACAACACAGATATTATAAAGTTCCTGTGATATATTTTTTAACCCTTCTTTATCTTTAACTGTTAAAACTATAATCGTATTTTCTGGTAACTTATATCCATAGAATTCTCTATCTTTAACAATTTGATAATATTTATCTTGTAATTCTTCATTTATTTTGTCAATTTCAGTTATAATAAGATAATTCAATTCTTCTTTATGGGTGTTATTTTCTTTAAAAATCATAAGTAATTCATTATCACTAACATTACTATTTACAATAATTTTTGGTTCTAAATCTTTACAATCTTTATATGTAATTACAACACAAGTAGCAGGGCATCCTTTTTGTAATTCTATCAATTCTTTATTAATCATCTTAACTTTTATTTCCTTTCTTTTTTACTACCAAAAAATCAAATATATTATTTAAAAATTTGTTTTCAATGGTATTTCATTTTGAGTTCTTTTATTTTCTTCTGTTTTTAAAAATATCATTTACTTTGTAATTTTGTTTTATTTCTTTTTTGACAGATTTTTCTTTATGTATTATTTTTTTATATTTTTCACGTTCTTCTTTATCAGCCCACCAAGTAATATATATAAATCCTAAAAGTTCTTTAGTTTGCTTTTTTAAGTTTAATCCATCAATTGGTTGTTCGTAATTTAATTTTGCTTTATAGTTTTTGTTTGCAATATTAGTTAAAAATTTTATAAAACTTTGTGGTATTCTTGCCACATCTTCTTTATCTATATAGTTTAATATATATAATACTTCTACTGCAGCTTCACTATATTCAACTTCTTTCATCTTCTTTACCTCTTACTTCCCTTGATAAATAATCTCTATACATTTTTCCTATATCTGCATATTTTTCTAATCCATCTCTTGCAAAAGCTTTTATTTCTTTTCCTGTAAAATCTATTTCTTGCAACTTACTTATTTTTTCCATTTTTCTTTCATCATTTCCTGCCCAATATATATCATATATTGATAAATATTCTGGTTCACAATGTTTTTTTATAAATTCTCTACATGCTTCAACTTGTTCTTCATTGGCTGTAATTAGTGCTGTCATATACGCAAATCTTTCACTTATATCTCTTGGTAAATCTGCTTGTGTATATCTTCCTTTTACTACTTCTTCTGGAGTTAAAGTTGGTAAATTATAAAAGTCAAAAAATTCACTTGCCCACTCCATACGAAGCTTAGTTTCTATTGACCTTTGTATTATATCTTCTACATTTTTTCCTTTATATTTTCCTGCTTCTAAATTTCTTTCAAAGTTATATAATGTATTTGATATTGATGTCCAACCTCTTGGATCATTTGTCTTTCCTTTACATCCGTTTGTGTCTAAATGCTCTTCTCCTACTTCTGGTTCTTCATAGAAATATCCTATATCTTTTTTATTCTCACTTTTACCAGAACTGTTATACTTTGATAGAATATATCCTATTACTGCTGGATGTATTTTTTCAGGTATAGCATATTCTGTTATCCACTCTCCTACTTTTGGCTCCATATCTAGTATATGGTCAAATCTCTTTTCTAGTGGTTCTGCTAAATCTTCTGCTACTACAGAATACTTTTTCTGGTTTCCTGTTGCAACTACTACAACATTATCTGGTAGTTTTAATCCTTTTCCTATTTCTACTATTCTATTTAATACTAAAGTATATACTAAACTTTGTACTGCTGGTTTTACATTTAAGAGTTCATCTAGCAATATTACTACTTTTTTTCTACTATCTTTTGATCTTTCATAAACTGTGTCTGCTATATCATATATATTTTGTATATTTTCTTCAATTGATTTTCTTTCTTCTTCTGTTGCTTCTTGCATAATTACGGTTTTAGCAAAATCTGGTGGTATGCTCTCTCCTGTTTGTA
>CANRPS010000068.1 GCA_947632585.1 uncultured Clostridia bacterium | reverse complement strand
CTGGAACTGACGGAACTGATGGTGTAACTCCAACATTTACTGTTGCTGGTGTAACTACTTTAGCACCAGAGCAAAATGCTACTGTTACTATCGGTGGAACAAACACTAATCCAACTTTAACATTTGGCATACCACAAGGAATTACTGGTGCTGATGGTGCACAAGGACCTGCTGGAACTGACGGGTTAACACCAAACTTTACTGTTGCAGCAGTAAACACATTAGAACCTGGTCAAGACGCAACTGTTACTATTGGTGGTGTAGCTCCAAACTTTACTTTGACATTTGGTATCCCTAGAGGTGCTACCGGTGCAGGAGCTGGAGCTTAATATTTAACTAAAGTTTTTAAAAAGCAAAAAACGACTAAATTTTGGTCGCTTTTTGCTTTTTAACTTAAAACGTTTTTAATATATATACATTTATTTACACAAAAACTATTTAAATTATAAAAATATACTGTAATATTTTTAGTCATACCACCATATATACCTTAATAATTCCATTAAAATACGAAAATTATTTACTCGGATTTTTATATTTAGAAGATAAATCGTCATTTGCACATAATGTTACATGTAATCTATACTCTCTCTTTAATCTTTTTTTAGCTAAATAATTTTATTTTTTATCAAAAATAAATTTTAATACGAAATCATACATTTAAGATTTCATCTCCATTTCTTTCTATCTTTAATTTATTTTCTTTATTTAATTTATATAAAACTATTCTATAAACTATACTCCTAGAATAAAAGTCAATAAAGTTTACTATTCCAAATACAAACAATGCAAAAGAAGTATTTATAAATAATAAACAAATTAAGAGCCTTATTATAACTCCAATAGTAGAACCTATTAATAATATAAATGATTTTCCTTGAGTAATACATAAAGTTTTGTATGTTTCATATGGATATAATCCAAATATACCAAGTGAGTAAAATATAATATATGGAAAACATTTATATAATGGTAAGCTACCATGTGATATTATCAAATAGATAAGTGCAAATACAAAATTCAATATAGTAATTAAAGTAAAACATCTATTTTTCATATACATACAATTATTATATTGTTCTTCATAAGTTTTGCCTTCTGGGACTTTAATCATTAAAGTTGCTTGATATGCATTTGTAATAATTTCTAGAGTTAAACATACAGAATAGCAAATTGTATGTATTGAATAATTTTCAGTTCCCATATGACTTGCCACTACTCCATATAATAGTAAAAATATTCTAGATAATAATCTTTCAGAAGAATATGCAAATCCATACTTAATTACATTTTTTAAAGATTCTTTATTTGGAAATTCAAACTTTAATTTTAAGTTATATAGCATATATATAATTGATATAATCCAAGATATTATAGTTGCAACAAATAATAATGTTAAATTTTTAGTAAGTATATAAACTATTGCATCTAATCCAACTAAAGAAAAATAGTAAACAATTAGACTTTTTCTATATAATTTCAGTTGTCCTTTAAGTCTTATTATTTCAAAAATACCATTTGATAGTCTTCCTAATACTACATAAGCAATATAAAAATTTAATAGTACTGATAACATATCTTTCTGTATGTCACTTAAATCAAATATATTTACTATCAAATCTTTACAAATTAAAACCATAATTCCCATTAATATTCCAAATATAATATTAAACCATAAATATTTCCATTCATTTTTTCTTGTTGTTCTATAAGTATATATGCCTATTTCTGCAAAAGATTTAAAAATTGAATCTATTAATAAAAAACTTCCTGTTACTACTATAGCATCGATACTAATTAAATTATTGAATGCTGAATCAATACTATCTGCTATACTCATAAACATAAAACTTATAAGAATTGAGATAAACTCTTTCATTTTCTTGTCACCTTTTTCCATAATTCAACAAAATTATACTATAAGTAACAAAAAAATTCTATACTTGTTAGTATTTCTGTACACTTTTTACTATTTTTATTACTGTTTAGTATAAACACTCATTAATATAAAGCTAGTTATATAATTCTATAAGAAAATATATAAATCTTTTAATGAATTGATTTTACAGAATTTATAATTATACATTTTTTGTTTTTTAATTTAAAAATATAAATTATTAAAAATATCTCCTAAATTTATGGAATATTTAAGAAACGACGCTTCTAAAAGTATTAATCAGTTTAATGATAAAGATATTTCGTTAGTAAAAATAAAAGATAAAAATTTTCTACAAAAAATATTAGATAAATTAAGAAAATTATTTAAATAATGAATTTACATTTGCAATGTATTTAAATACCTTATATTTTTTATACAATAGAAAAGCTATAAAAATGATTATACTAAAAACAGAATAATTATTGTTAATTACAACATTATAATAATACCCTATATGTTCCTCAAAAAATTTTCTACATTTACAATTGCATTTAATTTTTTATCAAGCAATCATATTTTATGTAATATATATGCTTAATATATCTTATGATTTAAGCTAATTCGTTGACTTCTTTTTAAAAATATGGTATAATAATATTAGATTATTTTTAAACCAAAAACATAAATGATTTTGGAAATAGGAGGATTTAAAATGACAGAAAATACACTTCAAATAACTTTGGACTCACAGTTGCTTTCAAAAGAGGCAATAAATCTGCCACCTAAAAAACGGCTAGAATTATTGCTAAAATCTAAAAAATATCCCGTAGCAAAAAAGAGAACTTCAAGCATAAACCAATTAAAAGAAATGATTGCTTTATATGATCTATGTGTACTTATGTTAGCAAAATATTTACCCACCGAAAAGTCAAAAGAAAACTTTATGTTGATTTCTCTTCTTGACTCTCAAAAAGATAGGTCACTAGTTACTGAAAAAGCATTTAAGCTATTAGGAAATTATGAAGAACTGGAAAACAAAATAACTGCTATCCAAGAATTCTTCTATCAGTTTCAAAAAAGTTTTCCAGACTTATACGAAAGCTATAACTTAGATGAACTTACTGATGCAAGTTTTAATAAGATGATAGAAAACGGAAGACATCTATTAAATAATATATCATCTGTAAAAACTCTGCTTAACCGTTGGGGTTTGGATTTGGATACCGCTGTTATAGAAGGCTAAAGGAAAAAACCTATGTTAGTTTGTAAATAAAAACTTAACATAGGTTTTTTTATTTATATAAAAACATTTTTTCATTTAATTTTTTCTTTATCATATATTAGTAATATATTTTTCTAGATTTTTCAAATTGTAGTGTTACAATAGATGTGAAACAAAAATAGGTATAGAAAAAAAGTGATTCAAGTAGTATAATTGGATTGAACAA
>CANRPS010000067.1 GCA_947632585.1 uncultured Clostridia bacterium | reverse complement strand
AAAAAATAATAAAGGAAAGAGGTAAATAAAAAATGGAAAATAGTTTAGTTTTAAGTAATGGAATTAATGAAAATATTAGCGTAATTGAAAGAGAAAGAGATATTTTAAAATATTCATCTTTAAATTTAGAAGAAATGGAAGATAAGACAAAGTTATATAATGCTTTGCAAAAATGCGATATTTTATTAAATGACATAAAAGGTCAAAAAATTAATGTAACAGGCGTTTATATTGAAAAAAAGAAAAAAGCAGAAATTGATGAGAAAACTGGAGAAATAATACATAATAAAGAAACTGGAGAAGTAACATTAAAAGACGCATATCGTACAATTTTATTTGATGATGAGGGAAAAACTTATGTTACAAGCTCATTTGGAGTTTTTAACTCAATATCTCAAATAATTCAAATATTTGGAAATCCGACAAAAGATAATATTATTCACGTTATTGTTGATGAAAAAGAAACAAAGAATAATAAAAGAAAGTCTTTAATTTTAAGAGTTAATCACGATGAATAAAATTTTTTATAATATTGTTGAGAGTGAATACTATTTTACTTTTAATGATTTAAAATTTTATTTTTCATCAATATTTTATAGAGATAATTTTATTAAAAGATTTAAAGAATATTTAGAAAAAGAACAGAGTATTTTACAAAATAAATATAAAATGAATATAGATTTTTCTATAATATTATTGTTAAAATTATATATTTCTATTGAGAAAAGAGGTTTTTACGTTTTTTATAAAGGTAAGGAATTAAAGCAATTTGTACCAGTAAAAATTGATATCATAAGTGGCTAAAATAAATAATAAAACTCTTAATGAAATAAAACGTGTTGTTAATAATTACAATAGAAAAATTAGGAGATTGGAGCTTAAGGGTACTGATTTGTTACTACCTAACCGAACAAGCGTAAGTGAACAATTAGAAATAGCTAAAGAATTAAATACAAAAGTAGAAATAAATAGACGTATTAAAGATTTACAAGCCTTTACTAAAAGAGGTGGAGAAAAAAGTATTAGTGTAAGGGGCAAGACTTTGCCCCGTTACCAATACGAAAATATAAAAAGATATAAAGCTATTGCTTTAAGAAATATTAATAAGAAATTAAAATTTTATGAAAATACTAATATAATGGAAAGTGGTCAAGATTTAGGCTATACTTATGCTCAACTTGGAGATAGAGAATATTTAAATTTACAAGCTAAAAAGAAAGCTTTATTAAATAAGAAAATAAGCGATTTTGAAACATCTAGACAATTAGATAATTACTTAAATACTTTAAAAGCAAATACTAGAGTTTATGATGATAATGTTTTTAGAAATAATTATTTAGATATGATATTTAAAAATGCCACTTCTTTTGGACTAGATAATAAAAAAGTAAAAGTTATATATGATAGATTAAAAGAGTTAACGCCCCAGCAATTAGCAACATTATTTGATAAAGATAAAACAATACAAGCATTATTATATTATTATAGAGATATTAAAAATATTGATAATGAAGAGGCTTTTAATAGTTTAAGTGATGATGTATATGATGTATATGATGAGTTATATAATAATTTAGATGAAATTATAGAAGAGGTTATACCTTATGAAACAAAATAAAGAAATAAAAAGAAAAAATAATTTATATACAGCTGATTTTGAAACTACTACCGATGAAGAAGATTGTCGTGTTTGGGCTTATGGAATATGCGAAATAGGGAACCCCGATAATTTTATTTATGGTAATAATATAGATGATTTTATTAAATGGTGTAGTAATAAAGATATGAACGCTACTTTATATTTTCATAATTTAAAATTTGATGGTGAATATATTTTTAATTATTTACTTAATAATGGCTATGAGTGTATAGAAGATAAAAAAGAAAGACGTAATAAGACATTTACAACATTAATTAGTGATTTGGGACAATTTTACTCTATTGAAATATTTTTTGAAGTAAAAGGACATAAAACAAATAAAGTAACAATATATGATAGTTTAAAGATATTAAATTTTAGCGTAGAAAAAATAGCTAAAGACTTTAATTTGCCTATTAGAAAATTAGAAATTAATTATAAAGAAAAAAGAGAAAAAGGACATATTTTAACTGAAAAAGAAGTTGATTATTTAAGAAATGATGTAGAGATTATGTGCAGAGCTTTAGAGATTATGTTTAAAGAAGATTTAAAGAAAATGACAATAGGAAGTGATGCACTTTCATTTTATAAAACGACTATATCGAATTTTGACGATTATTATCCAGTGTTGCCTTATGAAATGTATAATAACGGAATAAGACAGAGTTATAAAGGTGGTTGGGTATATTTAAATCCTATTTATAAAGATAAAGAAGTTAAAGATATAATGGTAATAGATAAAAATTCAATGCACCCCTCACAAATGTATTATGAATATATGCCTTTTGGTTTTCCTTTATATTTTGAGGGAAAATATACAAATGATAAAATATACCCTTTATATATACAAGTAATGTCTTGTAGTTTTAAATTAAAAGAAAATAAATTGCCTACTATTCAAATAAAAGGTTCTTTTAAATACACACCTACTGAATATTTAGAAACATCTAACGGAGAAATAGAAACATTATATTTAACAAATGTTGATTATGAATTATTTGTAGAAAATTATGATATAGATAATGTCGTTTATCAAGGTGGCTATAAATTTAGACGTATTAAAGGCTTATTTTGTAAGTATATTGATAAATGGGCAGAAGTTAAAGCAAATGCTAAAAAGGAAAATAACGGAGCTTTATATACAATTGCTAAATTGATGATGAACTCTTTATATGGAAAATTTGGGCTTTCTGCACGTGTAAGAGGCAAATACCCATATTTAAGCGAAGAGGGAATAGTCAAATATAAGTTATATGACGAAAAGATAAGAGATACAATTTATTGCCCAGTTGCTTCATTTATAACAGCATATTCAAGAACTGATATTATAAGAACATCGCAAAAAATAAGAGATTATAGCTTAAAAACTTATGGCGAAGATTATTATATATATTCTGATACTGATAGTATATATTGTAAAAATTTAAGTGAAGAAGAGTTAAATAATATAATAGAAATTGATAAATATAAACTAGGAGCTTATGACATAGAGGGAAGATTTAAGCGAGGAAAATTTTTAAGACAAAAATGTTATATTTGCGAATATTTAGATAATACGTTAAAAGTAACAATAGCAGGACTTCCTAAGAAGTTAGGAAAGTACATAAATTTTGATAACTTTAAAGAGGGCTTTAATATTTTAGCAAATGACGAAGAAAAAGAACATAAATTGAGATTTAAACACGTAAAGGGTGGCGTATTACTAGTTGATACAGACTTTACAATTAAATAAATTATATGATATAATTTAATATAGTAGAAAAGAGTGATATAATGAGTAGAATTGAAAAGGCAATTTATATTTTTTACATCACTTTTTTTGCTAAT
>CANRPS010000066.1 GCA_947632585.1 uncultured Clostridia bacterium | reverse complement strand
TTGTCATGCATTTTTCAATGTACTAAAAAAATTTTAATTTTTTTCTATTTTTCTATTGACTTCATATAGTTAGTCTTATATATTTTCATGAATTCATTTTATTTCAATTCTAATAAAGTTACTACTTCACAATGACTTGTAAATGGGAACATATCAAATGGTTGAATAACCTTTATTTCATATTTTTCTTCCATTTTAGATAAATCTCTTACTAAACTTGCTGGGTTGCAACTAATATATGTTATTTTTTTAGGTTTAATATCTAGAATATTTTTTATTGTATTATTATCTAATCCTTTTCTTGGTGGATCTACAAACAATACATCTGGTAATATTTTTTTGTTTTTTATTAAATCTTCAAAAACTATTTCACTATCTCCTGCTATAAAATTAATGTTTTTAATATTATTTAATTCGGCATTTTCATTAGCCATTTTTATAGCTTCACTTACTATTTCAACTCCATATACCTTTTTCGCATATTTTGATAGGAACAATGAAATTGTACCTATTCCACAATATAAATCAAATACAATATCATTTTTTGTAATATCACTTTCTTCTATTGCATAATTATATAAGGCTTCTGCTTGAACAGGGTTTACTTGGTAAAATGAAAGTGGAGATATTTTAAAATCATAATCACCTAATTTATCTGTAATATAATTTTCTCCATATATAGTAATATTTTTATCTCCTAAAATAACGTTTGTATCTTTTTTATTAATGTTCACTATAATAGATTTTATTTCTTCATATTTTTCTGTTAAATCTTTTACTATATTCTTATCATTTAATAATTTATTACCATTTATAACTAAAACTATCATATATTCATTTGTATTCAAACCATTTTTTATAACAATATGTCTTATTAATCCTTTTTTAGTTTTTTCATTATAAATACTTAAATTATATTTTTTTATAATATCAACTATCTTTTTCGCAATTTCTGTAGATGTTTTATTTTGAATCATGCATTCTTTTAACGGAATTATTTCATGTGTTCTATTTGCATATACTCCAATGCATACATCTCCTTTTTTATCTATACCAATAGGAAATTGAAGTTTATTTCTATAATAGTATGGATTTCCCATACCTATAGTATTATTTGTGTTAATTTTTGTATTTAATGTCTTGTTAACTAATGATTGTACAGCATTTTGTTTCATGTTTAAAGTTTCCTCATAATCTATATGTCTTAAATTACATCCTCCACATCTTTTATATGTTGTACAATCTGCTTCTATTCTGTATGTCGATTTATTAATAAATTCAAGAATTTTTCCGAAATGCATGTGATGATAAAACTTTTGTAATTATAATTTTTACTTTTTCATCTTTAATGGCTCCTGGAATAAATATTGTAAAATTGTCTATTTTAGCAATTCCTTCTCCTTCAAAACCATTATCTACTATATCTACTATATATTCTTTATTTTTTTCAACTGGTATAGTGTTCAAAACTTTTCCTCCATTTAGATTTATTTTTATCTTTTTTGGTAAAACCACTTGACAATTTCTATTTATTTATGCTAATATATAATTTGTTATTAATAAAACAAACGCGGATGTGGCGAAATTGGTAGACGCGCTGGTCTTAGGAACCAGTGCCTACGGCATGGGGGTTCGAGTCCCTTCATCCGCACCAATATTATAACACTATAAAAATTTTATAGTGTTATTTTTTTATATTTTAAACATTAATGTTGCTATATTAAAAAATACCAATACTGATAATGTATCAACTATAGTGGTAATAAGAGGTGATGCCATAATGGCAGGATCTAATTTTAACTTTTTTGCAAACATAGGCAATATACATCCAAGTAGTTTAGCTATCACAACTGTACATATAAGAGTAAGTCCAACAACCAATGCTATTTTCATATCATGATATTGTATTACAATTCTAATAGAATTAGCAATTGACAATACTATTCCCACAACGATTCCTACTCTAAATTCTTTCCATATTGCTCTAAAAATATCTTTTGTTGATAATTCATTCATAGCCAATCCTCTAATTATAAGTGTTGAAGTTTGTGAACCACAATTTCCTCCTGTATCCATTAGCATTGGTATAAATGCAACTAAAAGTGGTAAAGTAGAAATTGCTGCTTCAAAATTTTCTATAACTTCTCCTGTTATCATTGCAGAAAGCATTAATATAAGCAACCAAATAATCCTATTCTTAGCATGCTTAAATACTCCCGTTTTTAAGTAAGATTCTCCATCATCAGGAGTAATAGCAGCCATTTTTTCAAAGTCTTCTAATGTTTCTTCTTGAATTACATCTACAGCATCATCTATTGTTATTATTCCAACTAGTCTATCTTCTTGATCGACAACAGGTATTGCTATACAATCATATTTTTCAAACATTTTTGTAACTTCTTCTTGATCTTCTAAAGTATTAACTTTTACAACATTTGTATCCATTATATCTTTTATTAAATCTTCTCTTTCCGCTGTTAAAAGGTCTTTTATATCAACTACTCCTAATAGTTTTCTATCAATTGTCACTACATAACAATTATATACTGTTTCCTTTTTTAAATTTTTTTGTTTAATGACTTTAAAAGCTTCATCTACATTCATATTTTCTTTTAAATCTATAAACTCTGTAGTCATAAGTGTTCCAGCAGTATCATCTGGGTATTTTAGTAATTCATTTATAATTTTTCTGTTGGCTGGTTTAGTGTTTGCAAGTATACGTTTAACAACATTTGAAGGCATCTCTTCAATCAAGTCAACCGCATCATCCATATATATTTCATTCATTACGTTTTTTATTTCTGAATCTGTTAAATAGTTAATTAATTCTTCTTGGTCATCATGATCTAATTCTACAAATACCTCTGCTGCTTTTTCTTTTGATAATAATCTATATATCATTATTATTTTATCTTCATCTACATTTTCTAAAATACTCGGGAAATCAGCACTATTTATGTTTTCTAAATATTCACGTAATTCTTTAATTTTTTTATTTTCAATTAGATTAGTAACATTTTCTATAATTTCTTCTAATTCCATGCTTTTCCCCTCCTATTTTATTTTTCTTGTTCATATTATTATAAGCATATTTTTTTAAAAAATCAATATTTGTTAAAAAAATAACTACATGATGTAATTTATTTAAAAATATTTTATCTGTAAATACTTTTAAATAAAAATTGAGGGTGAACAGAGTCACCCTCAGATCATGAGTAAAAGCTTGGCAATTACCTCGCCAATGAATTGAGCCATGCCAATCGAGAACACCATGATGCCCAACCTGTTCCAATGGAACTTCCTACTTTTGCTCCAGAGCAAAATCCCAATCACGAGTGGTATCATGCTTAAGGACATGCTCAAATTGAGCAGATTCAGGGTTCCACTTTTTTGAATGTTGACAACGATGAAGCTCCCAAGGCACCACGCACATCCGGTCAGTATCATCGTAACACCAGCGAACCGAAACTTGTTTCTGTAAGTCGCAATCCCAATCAGCAAAAGTCCAGTTCCCAAGCCCGCAAGTGTCAGAAGAATGATCTTCGCCAGTTCATTCACCAGCTTAATCATTTCAGGGTCCCAATTCAGTTCGATCATGATTCTACCTCCTCAAATTATTCCGGAGGTTTGTGCCTCCGGAATTGTATTCCTTCGGCACCATGCCATGTATGCACGTACCTATTATTATTTTACCATATTTTACCTAAAAAAGCAATAAAAATCCTCCGGCTAAGCCGGAGGTATTTTACTAATATCGCCTAGAAGGCTCTATCACAAGCAGTGCCTCAAGGCACATAGCTAATCCGACA
>CANRPS010000065.1 GCA_947632585.1 uncultured Clostridia bacterium | reverse complement strand
AATTACCAAATTATTTTAATAGAGTACCTGGAACTATAAAAAATGGTATTATAAAA
Source organism: uncultured Clostridia bacterium (assembly GCA_947632585.1). Lineage (GTDB taxonomy): Bacteria > Bacillota > Clostridia > TANB77 > CAG-508 > CAG-269. Next base: position 3,869 of record CANRPS010000065.1, on the reverse strand, counting down.
ATGAATAAAGCTACTAATGGTCTTTATAAATATTATGAAAATGGAAAAGCTAAAATCTCTAAAGAAGGTGTTGAATGGTTATGCAAAAATTGTTTTAAACACAAATATTTAGAATTGCTTGAAGAATATAAAATGGAACTAACAGAAATGTACATAGAAAAAGGTTATCCTTATGATGTTTTTTAAAGGATTAATCTGAATTTTTCTAATAAAAAAATAAATATTATAAAAAACGGCATGATAGAAGTATATTGCACAACAGTTATTACGATTTTTCTAATAAGTTATTAGAAAAATCGTAATAACTGTTGACATAGTATAAAAAAATATGATATATTGTAAGCATTGGAAGGAGTAAATTATATGTTTACTAAAATTTTTATTGATAATTTTTTAGGTATATCAGAGCCAATAAAGCTTGACTTTATTTCCCAAAGTAGAAATAAAGATACATTGAATTCTGTAATAAAAATAGAAGAAGGAATCTATATTAATAAGCTAATAGGTATAATAGGAGGAAATGCTAGTGGAAAGACAAGCATATTAAGAGCAATAAATATGATTGGACAGCTTTTAGTATCACCTATAATACAATTTGATATAAATGATAAGATGGACAGTATAAAAGAATTACTAGAAAAAGATAATAATTTTGATGATAGAAAAAAGATTATGGAGATGCTTGATAGCATAAATGCAGGAACTGATATTACTGTTCAAAACCTTAGAAGAAAAAATGAAGATACAAAATTAGAAATAGAAATGTATATAGTAGCTGAAACAAAGGAATTGACTGGATACTATACATATAAAATATTTTTTAATGGTATAAGTAAAAAAATAAAAAATGAATATTTAGGTTTTAGAAAGAAGTATAGGGAAAAACCAACTCCTATCATTGCAATAGAGGATGCCAAAGAAGGACAAGTATATTATATTAATAGATATTTTAAAAATATAACAGATATAGATGTAGACAGAAAAAATGAATTAGAGGAGAAATATAATTATTGTAAAACATTTGTCGAGCATTATATAAAGAACTCTGCCTTTATTGACACAAGTGAAGATTATAATTATAAAGAACTAAAATATATAGATTGGTTTAAAAAATCTCCTGACTCTTTAAGAACATTAGTAAGAGTTGTAGATCCTAAAATAAAAGATGTTATGATAGATACTGATAGTAAATATGAAGAATTAGTGTTTATACTAAAGGATGGAAGTAAAATTACTAGAAATATGTTATCAACAGGAACAGAAAGGTTTCTAAATTTAATAAGATATGTAAATGAAATAATAGATAAAAATGGTGTATTAGCAGTAGATGAAATAGAACAAAACTTACATAAAGATTTAGTAGAATTAATCCTAAGATTATTTAGTGAAATGCCAAATCAAAATGCACAGATTATTTTTACTACATTAAGCCCTGAAATATTTGATATTGTGGATCAAAATAATAAAAAAATTTTTAAACAAGATACAATATTTATAATAGATTGTGAAAGTGATAATATTCAAGTCAATAAATTAATTAATTTGCAAATTGATGGTAATAGAGTAAAAGGGGATGCATCTGTATCTAATCTATATAAACATAAAAAAATTTCATGTCACCCAGATAGAGAGCAAATGGATTTATTTTTAAACAACTTTAAAAATAATTTAAATGACTTTTAAAAAGTTAGTCGTTAAAGAAACAAAAGAAAAGAACCATACAAAAGATGGCTCATAATAAGTATGAATTCCGCCAAGAATTTATACATACTTATTATAAAACAAATAGTTTTATTTGTAAAGTAGCGAACTTTTGTATTGGTTTCTAGAAAGGAGACCAATATGTTTTTTAAAACAAAAATTGAAAAGCTAGAGTAGTTGGTCTAAAACAAATATGTTTTAAACCAATTTTTTTAATTTATAAGAGAAAGGAAGAATTTGAATGAAAATTTATGTTTTAAGTTCGCAAGAATGTGAAGATGAAAGTAAAAATAATGGAGATTGCTTTGTAATAGATAACAATAAAGAGCTAGTAATATATGATTGTGGGTGTGAAGATTATGCCAATTGGGTAATTAGCTATATGAAAGAACACAATTATTCAAAGGTAAAAGTAGTATTGTCACACAATGACGATGATCATTTTAAGGGAATTCCTATACTAGTAGAAAAGGATAAAACATCAGAAATAACTACTGTATTGTTATTAAAATATGTAGATAAACTTTTGGATATTATTGATGATGGAAGGAAAAATAGGGAATCTTTAAAAAGACAAATACTAGATACATATGACAACATAGCTCAATTATCTGGAAATAATTTAAAGGATGCTTTTGAACATATAGAAATATCAGATGGAATTAAAATATCAGGACCAGGTAAGGACTATATATTAGATGCAGCAGCAAAAGGATTAGATTCTACAGAAGGAGATACTATAGATAGGTCAACAATTACAAATGCAACAAGCATTCACTTAGAAATTACATTGGATAATAAAAAAATATTACTAACAGGAGACTCATCATTCGAATCTGTAATGACAGAGAATTTAGAGAATTTTAAAGTAATACAATTACCTCATCATGGAAATGCAGATATAGGTGAAAGGATATTTAACGAAACTAAGAAAGATTTGGATAAACAATATATAATTTCAGATAATACTGGCAATTCAAATGGAGGATCAGCCAAACTCAATACAAAAGGTTATAGGGTAATGAATACTAAAGAAAAAGGATTATTAACATTAGATGAAAGCATAATTTCGCAAAGCAGAACAGTTACAGGAAATTTAGGAATATGCGATATTTAATTTGTAAAAATAATGTATCTAACGAAGAAGTTATTGCTAGAATAGAGTATATATATGAACTGTTTCATATATATACTCTAAAAGATAACAAAAATTCTTATAAAGATATAACTATATTAAATAGTATTCCAAGTCATCAGCCCAATATCTTAATGATAATTGGTCATGATCCTATAACTAACAACTATATTATACAAAATATAGATACATTGCCAGAAAAAAATATTATAATTATTTCATGCAATACTAAAAAAATTAAAAAATTAAAAAATATACATGATAAAAACATTTACCTTCCTAGCAATTCCACGAAAGTAAATTATTGTAAAGGAAAAGAAATTGGCTTTGATTTTGATATTACAGATGAAGAAGTTATGTTATATAGAAATAGAAAAGAAGACATATATACAATGCTAAATAATTCTCTTGAAAGGATGACAATAAATGGAAAAGATAATTGAAAAAATAGAAGTTTATCATTTTATAAACTATCTACTACCTGGAATCATATTTGGAACAATATTCACAGAAATCACACAAAAGAACTTTTTTAATGATAATATAATATTGGCTATCATTGAGTATTACTTTGTTGGTTTAGTATTAAGTAGGATAGGATCTATAATAATAAAACCAATATTAGAAAAATTAAAAATAATAACTTGTGTAAAATATAGTCAATACATAAATTGTAGTGAAACAGATAATAAAGTTGAATTATTACAAAGAGAAGCAAATCAGTATAGGACTTATATATCAGTATTTTTATGTTTAACAATATTAGCGATATATTATAGTTTTATAAATAACATATTCTATAACATTAGTTTATTATTTTTAGCATTAACAGTTTTGTTTATCTTATCATACAGGAAACAATTAAAATTTATAATTGAAAGACTACAGTATGCAAATCAAAAAAAATAATAATGTTTCTTTACATTTGTACTTAAATATGATACAATATAAGTACGATTGTAAAGAGGTGATATCATGGAAGAAAAAATAAAAAAACTTCTAAAACAAAATAATGGAATAATTACAACAAAGC
>CANRPS010000064.1 GCA_947632585.1 uncultured Clostridia bacterium | reverse complement strand
CTCTGTTTTCTATTACAGCAAGATAAAATTCATTTAATGGTTTTGATAAAAGAATTTGATTCAATTCTTCTTGTGAATACTGTTTACTCATAAATTTATACCTCTTTCTTTACTTTCTTCAACAAATTCTGCTTTTTCTACTAAAGTCATACTAGATTCTTCTTTAATTACTTATTGTTCTAACATATTTATCTTTCCAAGTAATCACCTTTTTCCGTTATTTATACGTCATTTTTTAAAGAAAAGTATGTCAACATTTTTTAAATATAACATTAGTATAACCAAATTATACCTTTAATCATTGCTTATGCAAAAGCCTCCATCAAAGCTAATATTGTAATAATTTGGATTAATTCGTTTTTTATGAATAAGTTTATTATTTTTATAAATTATAATATATTTTTCATTGTTATCGAGAGAAACATTATAATTATTTATATTTTCAACATTATCAATTTTTTTTGATTCTTTAGGCAAATATTTTACTAAACTATAGTCACCAGTAGCAATTCCTAAACTAATTTCTTTAACATAATTTTCATTAATTGCGTAAGCAAAATTATTGCTATCACCTATTCCTCCATTACCATCTGATTTATATACTAATACTAAATCACTATTAATTATTAAATAATATTCTTCAAATAAACTAGATAATAATAACAAAATAGGTAATATAATAAATAATAATATAACTAAAACAGACTTCTTTGAAAAAAGAAACATTTCATTACCTTTTTCAATTTTTTTGGAACATATAATAATAGAAACAATATATATTATTATTGCAACCAATGATATTAATGCTAAAAGTAAAATTTCAAGTCCTATATCTATGCTTAAAACATCAGGTATAACAACTATATTTAAAATTAAATACACTATATAAAAAGAGTTAATAATCTTAATACATTTACAATTTTTTTTGTTTTTATTTTTTATTGAATAAATTAATATTGGTATTGAAAGTAAACTAATCACTATTATGATAAAACAAATACATTTTTTTAACAGCATAATATTTCTCCTCACATAGCATATTGTTATTGACAATATGCAAATATGTTTTTCTAAATTAACATACCTATTAATTAAATCTATAAAAATTATAGCATAAACTCAACCATTTTAAAACTCGAACTTTTTATAGTTCGAGTTTCCTATCTATCTGGTGCGATAGTTAAGATAGTCCGAAACCATCACAACAAATAAATAAACAATTTAATTCTATAACCATTATAACACATTTTTAATTAATTGCTTATGAATTTTGCATTTCTGTTATAGTTTTTTCTTTTATATGATAGTCAATATTTCTTTCTTCACAAAACTTAATAACTTGATTTGCTAGATTATTATAATATTCTTTATAACCTTTATATTGACTAACAAGTTTATTATAATGAAGTCTGCCAAATATTATTTTATCTACAAAAGAAATAGAATTTAGTATTTCTTCAAAATTTTGATCAATTATATTTGGTGTAGGATAAGGTTCAATACTAACCCAAGTTTTACATCCTTTATCATGAAGTTTTTTTAAACTATTAATTCTATCTAAATATGGTGCTGACCCAGGCTCCATCTTTTTTCTAAATTCTTCATTTAGAGATATAAGAGTTATACCATAACTATTGTCTTTACTAAAATCTGCTAATTCTATTGGTAATACTCCTTTAGTTAAAGCAGTACATGGTAAATTATAACTATTTATTAGTTTTATAACATCTATTGATAAATTGCATATATCTTCATATCCATACATAAAAGGATCAGTTGTAAAACATAAATGAACACTTTTTATTTTATCTTTTAATTTAGGTAGTTCTTTATTTAAAAGTTCCATTGTATTTGAAACAATAACTGGACAAATCCATTCTTCATATGTTTTTACAGTTCCAAATCTTTTGGCTAACATTGAGGCATAACAAGGATACTTACAACCATGTGAACAACCTTGAACATGATTTATAGTATAATCACCATATTCTACGCCTGTTTTATATAAAAGAGATTTTCTTTCCATAGATTTATTACATATCATTTTTCTAACCTCCTTTATCATACAATATAATTATACCATAGTTTTGTCTTTTAAAATATATTTTTCTACTTTTTTTACTAATCCAATTGCCTTAGGATTATCGTTACTAATTAATAAAAACAATAAAAATAATGGAGAATTCCTGCTATTTTTAAGCACCAAATAATTTTCTGAAACATATGGAAATACCTCCTTCATTTTTTTGCAAATAAATCTTTGTATATCTTTCGTTGAAGCTTTTTCGTATTCAACATTTTGAAATAAATTAAGCTGTGTACTTTCAAAATATAAATCTTCTTCCCAAGAATCATCCCCTAAACAACGGTTAAGAACTCTTTTCCAATCATCTTCAATATTTTTATCTTTCTTAAGCATTCTGTTTATAGCATGAAATGGAAATAAATACCATACATCTATTGCTTTTGTTGATGAAATACTTCTTAGTAAATTAAAATCAAGTTGTGTGGCATATGGATCAATGAAAAGAACGCCTCTACTAAATCTCCAATCAATTTTATTAATTATTTTTGGTAATGCATCATTGCAATCTTCATTATAAACATGTATATTTAATTCTGGATATTTTTCTTTTATTTTCTCAAGTTCACGATAATTTTTTTTGTTTTTCTCAATAAAATAATATTCATCAAACTTATTATCCAAATTTAAAGACATTATTGTAGAACCATCTATTTTAGTTTCATCAGAAAATTCAATTTCGCCACTACCAGCAAAGCAATCAATGTATATTTTCTTAAATGGCATATTTTTTAATGCTGTCATATAAAAATTAAGGTAGTCCTGAAGTACATCTAGTTTTTGCTTTGTCCATTCTCCACCAAATTTGTTCATAAATCATCCTCCTAACTACTAAAAAAGAGCATAGAATTCCTTATCATATTAATAAGTCTCTACTAGCCCTTATTTACAATATTAATTATTTTAATGTTTTTTGTATTGGTTTTTCTAATAAATCTGTCCAATGTCCACTAGGCATAAATGCTGATGTGTCTTGACCATTTCTTTGTGCTTGTTGAAATGCATTCCATTGTTCATCAGTAAGAACATCTTTAAAATGACTTGAATAGAATTTATACCATGCATTGTAAGATGGTGTTGCAGTAATATGTTTATCGATTTCAGGAGCTGGTAGTTCTACACCAAATTTTGTTGTTTGATATACCATATATTCTAATGCATATTGTTCTTCAGTTAAATCAATTTCAGGTATTCTTCCATGAGCCATATCATGTCTACATCTCCAAATATGACCACCCATAGCATCAATTGCAAAATATAAATCAACTTCACTTAAATTATTAATTCTTTCTACATCTTTAATACTACCTGGATCTATTCCGTAGATTCTAGCATTCTTAATTCTATCCTCTTTTTCTTGCTCGCTTTCTAAATAATCAGAAACTTCTTTTCCATTATATAATTTTAAGTTTAGAACTTTTGCTCCATTAGAAAATGCTCTACCATTAACAATTTCCTTAATTCTATTTTCAGGTGCAACTACATCCCACTCAATAGTAGGCATAGCATCTTTTTCTTTATCTCCTGAACGTTGTAAATCATAACTGCAAATTGGATTTACACCACCCATAACTTCTGTTAAAACCGGTAATAATTCATCTAATACTTCTTTTGTGGATGAAGCAGTTGATATTAACAAATATTCATCACCACTAAATGTTATACTTATTTCTTTTGAATCTAATGTTCCTTCAACACGACCCATTAGTGCAGCAAATGGATGTGTATTTAATCTTTCACCATATTTTTTCTTCAATAATTCATCTAACTCACTAGAAGTAGAAATTAAAGTTTTTGCCATTTTTAAAACCTCCCTTTGTCTAGTTATTTATTATAGCATACTTTTATATTATTGAAACAAAAAACTACATTTTTTTCTAAATTATCTTTCATAATCATCATTTTCTTTACTTAAATCTATATCTTCAATGTCATCATTGTCTAAAACCCGAGTTTGACAGTTGATAGAAATTGAAAAAGTATTCTAAGCCTTATTGTATAAGTTTTTTCTTTTGTCAAGAAAA
>CANRPS010000063.1 GCA_947632585.1 uncultured Clostridia bacterium | reverse complement strand
TTTTCATCATTTCATCTACTATGTCTAATTGTAAGTTTTCTTTTAGTTCTGCTAATTTACTTTTATAACTTGCTTCTCCTGCTCTCACTAATATTCCATTTTGTCCTGTTAACATTTGTATTGATATTCCCGCTAGTATTAATAGCACTATTATTGTTACCACTAATGCTATCAATGTTATTCCTTTTTGATTTGTTTTTTTGCTCTTTTCTCTTGTAACTATTGTTTTCATCTTTTTTCTTCCTCCTCTGATATTTTCGCAGAATTAACTATTCTGCGAAAATTTTATATTAATATGATATCAATAAAATATTTATTTTGCAATAGTTTTTAAAAAAATTTATAAAAAAAACATTTTTGTAAATAAAGATATTTTAATTAAAAAAAATGTTGAAATAACTTGTAAATAAAGTATAACTTCGTCTCATGAATTTTCGCAGAATAGTTAATTCTGCGAAATTTTTTAGTTTAAAAACTTTTATTATATTAATTAAGTACATAAATTAACCTCAAAATGTTAAATTTTTAACTTAACATTTTGAGGTTAATTTTTAATATCATTTTTTCTTCTTATCTCTATTTCCTATTCCTTCTAACTTATTTTTGGGCATAAGATTATATAAATCATCTATTTGCTTTGGTTCAACTATCATTTTTTCAACAATCATATTCAATAATCTAAACATAGCAATTGCTAAATCCTTATTGTCATTAATATTTATTTCTCCTGGATGAACAGCTTCATCACCAACAATTCTTATTGTATCCATAGCTTTTTGTATAGTTGTCGGTAATCCTTTTTCTACTAGTTTTTTTATTGCTCCATCAATTTTTTTATTTTCTTCTTGGTCTGCTAACCTATTGCATAATTTTTGTAATGCTAGTCTTAATATTGCACACGAACCTTTGGGAGATGATTCAATTATATCTCGTGCTTCATTATATAATTCTTTTATATCTTTATCCATCTCTTCAATTGGAGCTTCAACAGAAGATGCTAATGGCCATATTAGTTTATTTTTGTACCAAAAACTTATATATCCGCAATGTTGACATTTACAAAGATATAAATTTTCAACGACATCACTATTATAAATTTTATGACAAAAGCGCCCTTCGGTTTCGTTTACTGAGCAAAACGTCCAATCATGATTAGAGTAAGCTGTACAATTAGGGCATGTAAATCCTTCTTTTTCTAATTCTGCTATAACAAATTTATTGTTCATCTTAATCTCCTAATAGTTCTATTTTTTTATCCAAATAATCCTTTTTTCTTAACAGGTGGTTGTTCATTCATAGTTTTTGCAAGTTCTACTAATAACTCTCTTTGCTCTTTTGTTAATTTCTTAGGAGTTTGAACTACAATTCTAAATATAAAGTTTCCTTGTGTATTTGAATTTAAGTTTTTAAATCCCTTTCCTCTTATTGTAAAGTCTGTTCCTGTCTGAGTTCCTTCAGGTATTTTATATTTTTCTTTGCTTCCATCCACCATTGGTATTTCTATATCTGCACCCAATGTTGCTTGTGTAATAGTAACTGGTATATCACAATAGACATTATTTCCATCTCTCTTAAATATGCTACTCTTTCTTACTCTTATAGTTATATATAAATCTCCTGTAGGTCCTCCCTTTGTTCCTGGATTTCCTTCTCCTCTTAATACTACTGTTTGGTTATCATTTATTCCTGCTGGGATTTTCACTTTTATTTTAGGCGTCTTTCTTATAGTTCCTTTTCCATGACATTCTTCGCAAGGTTCTTTTATTATTTCACCTGTTCCATGACAAGCTGAACACGTTCTTGTTGTTTGCACTCTTCCTAAAACTGTATTTTGGTAGCTTGTAATTTGCCCTGTTCCATTACATGTAGGACATTTTATTTTAGAAGTGCCTTTTTTTGCTCCTGTTCCATTACATTCATCACATTGTTCCTGTCTAGAAATCATTATTTCTTTCTCTACACCTAAAAATGATTCTTCAAAAGAGATATCCATACTAACATTTAAGTCTTCTCCTTTATGTGGTCCATTATTTCTTCTTGTTCTTTGTCCTCCAAATCCACCACCAAAGAATGAAGAGAAAATATCGCCCAAGTCTCCAAAATCACTAAAGTCTGATGATGAATATGAATAATATCCGTTTTGTCCTCCAAATCCGCCACCAAATCCTGCTGCATTAGGATCTGCTGTACCAAATTGATCATACATTTTTCTTTTTTGTGAATCAGATAGTACTTCATATGCTTCATTTATTTGTTTAAATTTCTTTTCGGCTTCAGCTTTGTTATCTGGGTTTGCATCTGGATGATATTTCTTTGCCATTTTTCTATAGGCTCTTTTTATTTCATCATCTGTTGCATTTTTACTTACACCTAATAACTCATAATAATCTTCTTTTTCTGCCATTTACTTTTTTCCTTTCTAAAGGTGCTTTTATTAATATGAAAGGCGGAACAATTTATTATCCCGCCTTAATTATTTAATCCTTAATCTTTTTTATCTTCATCTTCAACTTTATAGTCTGCATCATATACGTTTCCAGAAGCATCTTCTGAAGTATTTCCTTCTGTTCCTGCATTTGGATCAGTTGTTCCTTCTGCTCCAGCATTTGGATCAGTTGTTCCTTCTGCTCCAGCATTTGGATTTGTATTTTTATAAAGTTGTTCACTCATTTCATAAAATACTTTTGTTAATTTTTCTGTTGCATCTTTCATCTTTTCTGTGTCATTTGTTTCAATTGCTTTTTTAGTATTTTCAATTTCTGTTTCAATTTTAGCTTTTTCTTCTCCTGATATTTTGTCTCCTAGTTCATTAAGTGTTTTTTCACTATTATAAACTAAACTTTCAGCATTATTTTTAACTTCAATTTCATCTTTTTTCTTTTTATCTTCTTCTGCATGTGCTTCTGCATCTTTAACAGCTTTTTCTATATCTTCATCTGTAAGATTTGTTGAGGCTGTGATTGCAACATTTTGGCTATTTCCTGTTGCCATATCTTTTGCAGAAACATGAACTATACCATTTGCATCAATATCAAATGTAACTTCAATTTGTGGTACACCTCTTGGTGCTGCTGGTATTCCAGTTAATTGGAATCTTCCTAAAGTTTTATTATATGCTGCCATTTCACGTTCACCTTGTAGAACATGAACTTCAACTGATGTTTGACCATCTGCTGCTGTTGAGAATATTTGTGATTTTTTAGTAGGGATTGTTGTATTTCTTTCAATTAATTTTGTAAATACTCCTCCATATGTTTCTATACCAAGTGATAAAGGTGTTACATCTAATAATACTAAATCTTTTACATCTCCTGATAAAACTCCACCTTGGATTGCTGCACCAATTGCAACACATTCATCTGGGTTAATTCCTTTATCTGGTTCTTTATTTACTATTTTTCTTACTGCTTCTTGAACAGCTGGTATTCTTGTAGAACCACCAACTAGTAATACTTTATCTATATCATTTGCTGTTAATCCAGCATCTTTTAATGCTTGATTTACAGGTCCTGAAGTAGAATCTACTAAATCTTTAATTAATTCTTCAAATTTAGCCTTTGTTAATGTTATATCTAAATGTTTTGGTCCTGTTGAATCAGCTGTAATAAATGGTAAATTAATATTTGTTTGTCCTACTCCTGATAGGTCTTTTTTAGCTTTTTCTGCTGCTTCTTTTAGTCTTTGCATTGCCATTTTATCACTTGATAAATCAATTCCATCACTTTTTTTGAATTCAGAAACTAAGTAATCAATAATTTTTTGGTCAAAATCATCTCCACCTAAATGTGTATTACCATTTGTACTTAAAACTTCAAATACTCCATCACCAATATCTAGTATTGAAACATCAAATGTTCCTCCACCTAAATCATAAATCATAATTTTTTGTTCTTGTTCTTTATCCATACCATAAGCAAGTGATGCTGCTGTTGGTTCATTTATAATTCTTAATACTTCTAATCCTGCTATTTTTCCCGCATCTTTAGTTGCTTGTCTTTGACTATCACTAAAATATGCTGGAACAGTAATAACAGCTTGCGTTACTTTTTGTCCTAAATAATTTTCAGCATCTGCTTTTAATTTTTGAAGTATCATTGCTGATATTTCTTGTGGTGAAAATGAATCACCTTCTATTTTTACTTTTTCACTTGTTCCCATCTTTCTTTTTATTGAAATAACAGTATTATCTGGATTTGTAACTGCTTGACGCTTTGCAATTTGTCCTACTAATCTTTCACCATTTTTAGAAAATGCAACTACTGATGGTGTTGTTCTTTCTCCTTCTGCATTAGGTATAACAACTGGTTCTCCTCCTTCCATAACTGCTACACATGAGTTTGTTGTTCCTA
>CANRPS010000062.1 GCA_947632585.1 uncultured Clostridia bacterium | reverse complement strand
ATTGAAGAAGAATATTCAAAATCTATTAAGTATTATCATTTATAATATTATAATATTGAACACCTAATTCTAGGAGGTGAAAGGTTCACTTACCATTATAAAATTTAATTGGGTATTTAGATGGTTATATTAGGTAAAAATGGTTGATTAGTATAATTAATATATAATAGTGTTGTATTTAATAAATACTATTTTATATAACCAAAATGTTGGTAATAATAGGTATTTTTGATATAATAATATATGAATAAAAAGGGTATATTTCATTTAGGTGAAGTATGCTCTTTTATCGTTTAATTTGGAGGTTTAAAGATGCTTAAAAAGAAAAAATATGATATCTATATTGAAAAACCGATTGAAAGGAAAGATAATGATTTATTTGGTATTGATTCCTATTCTGATATTATAAAAGATGCAATAAATAAAGAAGCAAAATTTATAGCTATTGATGGTAAATTTGGCAGTGGTAAGTCAAGTATCATTAATCTTCTTAAGGAAAAATATAAGAAGGATATTTTTTTAAAGAAGATTAAATTTGTAGATATTAATTTTTTAAATATAAATAAAAATATTGAAGAAGAAAAAACTATGCCAGATAAATCAAACATAAATTACTATCACAGATATTTTGCAAATCAGGTGGCAAATGATATTTGTAGAAACCCATATAGTATAGAGAAGTTGTTTTATAATTCGTTTATTAGTATTGCAACAACAAAGAATAATGGGCATAGATTTTGGAAAATTATAATAGACAAAATTTTGCTTGTGTTAATTGCATTCATTACAATAATGATTACATATAAGAGTTTTTTTGCCAATGTAAAATCATTAATACCAATCAATGAAATTTTTATGCCATTATTACCTTGGACTATTTATATTTCATTTATTTTAATACTAATTTACGGCTATGGAATTTATAAGCCTGAAAAACAATCTATAAGCCCTATGCTATATGTTGATAAAACAAGAAATAATCTTCTGAAATCAGTTCAAGCTTATATTAAAAGTAATAGTACTTTAGTTTTCGTTATAGATGATTTAGATAGGTTAAATCCCGAGATACAGAAAGATATAATTTCACTTTTATACAATGAATATTGTCCATTAAGCAAGCAAATTAGAAATATTAAATTCTGTTTCATATTTATGATAAATATTGAAAAAATAAACGATTATGATAATATTAAGGTGGAAAGTACTGACAAAAAAATAGGGTTTGATTACGAGAAAATTTTTGATTTTATTTTAAAGATATCGAATAATCAGAAATTTATTATTAGGGATTATATTTATGATTGCTTTTCACATGGTACATTGAAAGAAATTATAGATAATTGTAAGCATAAAGAATTATTAATTGGTTTTATAGCTAACAATTATGATAATGTTAGGGCTTTAAAACATAACTTTAATGAAATAATAAATAAATATAGATATTTAGATAGTAAGAAAGATTTCAAAATTAATTATGATCAATTAGTTATGCTTACAGTTTTAAATGATAAATATAACACAACTAAATTATCTTCTGCTATAAATGAGTATTTTAAAGGAAATAAAGACAACATAATACCTAATATGTTATATGAAGCTTTAGATAATAAAATTGTTGACAAAAATTATTATTTATATCTATATAATTTTTCTAAAAATGATGCTTTGTTGAATGATAATGAAAATAAGTTAAATAATATATTATTAAAAATTGAAAAAATTGAAAATATTGAACTAAAAGAAGAAGATATTGTTAGTATAAATAAAATATTAAATGAAAATAATGATATAAGATTAAGAAAAATATATGAGGAGGTATTTCAGTATTTATCTAAAAGAAGTAAATTGGTACTTTTGACAAATACAAAATTTTTTGAATTTGTTTTTGTAGAAAACTCAAAAATTCAAAGATTAGATATAAATATTTTTAAAAATATATATCAAGATAAATTTGGACAACAAATATATTTAAATATTCAAAAAAACTCAAATTCATTTGATATACAAAAGTTAAATGAAACTATATGTGCAAAAATAATTGAAAAAAATAATACATATATGGAAGATGCATCAGATGAAAATTATAAACAATTAGAACAAGAGATAACTGATTTTTTAAAAAATATGAAAAATTCTGTATTACAATTTAGAAACTTAAAAATCTTTAACAATTTAGGCGTTTTTTCAAGTGAAATTTTTAATGAAATGTTTTCTAAAAATAATTATGGTTGGTATTTATACCATGATAATATAATTAAATATGAAAATATATCTGATAAGCTAAATTTAAATATAATAGAAAAACTAATTTTATTTGATAACAAAATAATCAGAGATAATATTAGGGTAGATTTATTAGAAAAGGATTTGGATTATAATCAAATTCGTGCTATATTGTCAAACGATAAAATAAAAATAGATATTAAAAAATTATATTTAAAATTATCAAATAATAAATACTATGTTCCTTTTGAAGATATAAAGTATTTAATTGAAAATTATGGATATTATGAAGAAGCTGATAATATTATAATTAAAACTATAGATAAAAATTCAAAAAATGTTTATGAATATATCAATAAAAGTAATATAGATATATCAAATACTATAATAAACAAATTTTCTTCAATTAGTAATAAATATTGTTGGAAGGATAAATATAATGATATGTTTGCTAAAAATAGCAATTGGGATTTATATGTTTATTCTAAAATTAAAAGAAATAACTTATTTTTTATACCTAAGAAATATATAAAAAACAAAGAATGCATTTCTAAAGCTTTAGATATATATTGCAAGGTTAAATTAAATATATATGTAATTGATAAAAAATTGGCATCGATATTTTTAAATGATGAGTATATGGATATTCTTATAAAAGAACTAAACAATAATAAAATAGGTCAATTAAGTGAATTTATGTCCGATATAAATATTAACAATGTTTTAATTAAAATAGAAAATAATAATTTAGTTAATGAATACTGTGATATTATATCAAATCTTAATTATAAAATAAACCTACAGTTTTTAATTGAATTTAATAATAAATTTTACCATAAACTATTAAATTCTCAATATAAAAGAAAACTAACTAAAAAAATAAAAAAGATGGTTTGACAATCTATTGCAAGAGAGGTAACATGCAATAAATTGGAGGATTAATCTTATGAAAAATGAAGAAAAATTTATTAAAGAAGAAAACAAATTAAGAATGGAAAATGATGCTAGATTATTAGCTGATTTAATTTATTTAAATTATGAGCATTCAAATGGTAATCTTATAAATATTAATTACATTTATAAAACATTACATGATACAGTTAATTATACAAAAGAGGAAGAAAACAAAATAAAAGAACATGCTTTTATATATTTAAAAGTTGATTATGGATTGGAACTAAATAATTAATGTTATAATAGTATTGTAAAAAGAAGGTGAAAATATGGTTTATATAACTGGGGATACACATAGAGATTTTTCTAGACTTTATAAATTAGAAGAAAATAATGATGATATGCTAATAGTATTAGGAGATGCTGGTATTAATTATTATCTTGACGAAGAAGATATTAGATATAAAGAATATTTAAAAAAGTTTAAATTAAAATTATTTTGTATAAGAGGTAATCATGAAGAAAGACTAGAAAATATTAATACTTATAAAGAAGTTGAAATGTTTGCTGGGAAAGTCTTTATAGAAGAAAATTATCCTAATTTAATATTTGCAAAAGATGGAGAAATCTACAATATTGATGGTAAAAGTGTTCTTGTAATTGGTGGAGCTTACTCAGTAGATAAAGAATATAGATTAATGTATGGGCATAGATGGTTTAAAGATGAGCAATTAACTAAAGAAGAAATGAATATAATTTTAGATAAAGTTAAAGGTAAACATTTCAATATTGTTCTTACACATACATGTCCTTACAAATATGAACCTAGAGAAGCATTTATGCAAGGATTAGATCAATCTAAGGTAGATAAATCTATGGAACATTTTTTAGATGAAATTGAAGAAAATATTAGATATGACAAATGGTATTGTGGTCACTATCATATAGAAAAACAAATTGATAAATTAGAGTTTATGTTTGGTAGAATTAAGATATTTAATAAAGATGAATTTGTTCCAAAATATAATAGAAATGGATACGAAATAATTAGAGATTATTGCAAACAAGATGATGTTAATAAAAATGGTAAAGTATGTTGTCCTAAATGTAATTCTACAGACATAATTATTCAAAAAGGTGATGGAGAAAGCATTTATGGTATAGATGAAATAGCAATAATATGTAATAATTGTAAAAAAGTTTATGGATTTAGTGATGTTAAATATAAACCTAATTGTCCTAAAGAACTATAGATGTTATTTAACTGTTGTGATATAATATTTTATAGCAGTTAGGAAGTGATATGATGATTGAAACCGATGAAAAAATATCAAAATTAAGACCTATGATGAAGATTAGTGAA
>CANRPS010000061.1 GCA_947632585.1 uncultured Clostridia bacterium | reverse complement strand
CTTAATGTATTATTTCTTACATCTAAATTAGTTTTTAAAACTTTTGTACTATCAAATACAAATTCAGAATTTATATATTTATCAACATTTTTTCTTATCAATGTATCATTAGCGATATTCATTGCAAATACTACACTTGGAATAATCATTATAATGCAAAAAGCAGTTCCTAAAATTTTGGTACGATTTGCCTTTTTTGTATTTATATTTTCTTTTACAGGTATTTTTAATATTTTAGTCACAATTAGTGCTGTCAATCCAATAAAAAAGCTATTAATTAAAAATAGGTAAATTGCACCAGCAAAATGTTCAATATTTCCTGTAGCTATTCCAAATCCTGCTGTACATATCGGAGGCATTAAAGCTGTTGCAATAGATACTCCTGGTATTACATTGCTCTTTTCTTGTTGTTCCAATTATCCCTGCAAATCCACCAAAAATTGCAATTAAAACATCCCATATTGTTGGATAAACCCTATTTAATATTTCTGAAGTTTCTGTTTTTATCGGAGATATTAAAAAGTAAATTGTTGATGTTATTATAGCAATAACAATTTGCAAACTTAGATTTGTTAATGCTGTTTTTGTAAGTTTAATATTATTAGTTGCTATACCATACCCAATAGCAATAATTGGTCCCATTAATGGAGAAATCAGCATTGCACCTATTATTGTTGCTATTGAATTCATGTTTAATCCTATACTTGCTATTACAATTGATAATATTAATATACACATATTAGTTCCATAAAGATTAGCTCCACTGACTACTCCCTCTTCTATTTCTTCATAACTTGCCGAATCTGCTTTCAAAGAAAAAATATTTTTCATCTTATTAAAAAATCCTTGTTTTTCGTTTAATTCTTCCATTTCTACTCCTTTATATTTTAATAGATATTTACTATTATAGTATAACAAAAGTATTTAATATTGTAAATATTTCATTTTATTGTATATTATTTAATAATAAAATGAAAGTAAACACAACACAACTATTCGATTATACCTTAAAAACAAATTATAAAAGAAAACGATTAAAAAAGAATAGTATTTTAGAAACATAAAAATTGAGGATAGAAAATTTCTATCCCCGAAAACTCCAAAATTTATTTTAAATAAAGTACAACTTTTTGAGCAATATCAAGTGGAATTTTTTCATATATCTCTTCACATCTTGTTTTTTTTAGATAAAAAACTAACATCTTATAAAAGATGTTAGTTTTAAATTTTATTAAAAATCTTCTCCTCCTGTTTCACCACCAGTACCTGCATTACCATTATTTTCTAATATATTATGATATGCTACTAATGCATTATTATTTGCAAGAATCTCAGTTGGTGTCAATGGTCTGTTGTAAAGAGCTAATCCATAAATTTCCATGTTACCATAATGCCACTCATTATCACAACTTGTTCTTCCAATAAAATAGCATTCAATTCTCGAAGCAATAGTCTCTAAAAAATCATTCCAGCAACTTTTAGAGTAAGAACCGGAAGAAACTTCCTGTCCATCTATATAATAAGTTTGCTCAAAATTCTGTCCATCAACGCAAACCACTATATTAATATCATCTCCATATTTAAAATTATTTAATCCGACATCTTTAAAGAAAAGCTCCTGGTTAAACACAAAATCGTTATTCGAATATGGTGTTCTAAAATCATCTTGTCTATACTTATGACCAATGTTATAACGAAAACCAAAGCCGTTTTTATCATCATTAAGCAAACCAAATCTTATAAAAGCATCCCATCCATCATCATTCTTAACTTCTAGACCTGTTGGAGGACCATATGCACACATTATACCACTTAACACAGAGGTATATGTTTTATCAGAAATCGGATAATTTGGCGATGGCTTAGTATCATATATTAGATCATCATCTTTCATTTCTTCTAACTCACTATCTGTAAACGGAATACAATTTTCACCATTCGAATTTGTTTTTCCACTTTTTAAATAATTTGTTCCTGCTCCTAAAAACTTTCCATAGAATTGAAAAGTAAATCCATTTTTTAATTCTGTCTTACTATCATATGGTAATTCAATATAATCATCTACTCCATCAAATATAAATGAACTTTTCGTATATGCTTCTGATATATCACTATATCCACCAAATTCAATATCATTCATTATATCCTTTTCTTCTATCATTGTGGGTGATATCTCAAAGAATAATCCATCTGTTACTGCTAGTTTTGAACCATATGCTAGCATTGTATGTTTCTTTGCATTAAACTCAACCATCTTCTTATCATTAAAATTTATAATATACCCATGTGTTAATGTTCCTAATCCATCAACTTTCGTTCCTGCTTTTACATAAGTCCAACCTGTCCCATAAGTTGCTACAGTATTATTTTCCTCTGTTTCCACTATTATTTTCCAATTACTTCCAGCTGTCTTATCTACCAAATCCACTCCAACTCTTTGAGTATTTCCATCTTCTCCAGTTGAAACAAATGCATTTCCTGTCATTTGCATTAAACTTTCTTCAATGGCTAATCTTTCCATTTCATCTACGAACTCTTCAATATTCATGCCTTCTGGGATAGTAACAACTGCTTGTGATTCAGCAGCCTTCTTTCCTAGTTCATCATTACCTATATAATATAATTCTCCTCTAATAATTCCAAATTTTCCTATATCAGTATCTTCCAAATTTGAAATATATTTTTTTACGTTTTCTCCTAAAAGTATAACCTGCTTTCTGTCTTTTATTTTATCTCCAGCAATTGCATCTATTATATTTATTTCCATTTCTTCCTTATAACTTGCAAATTTAGTTTGTAAACTTGCAAGTCGAGCATTCGTTATTATTCCATTCTCTCCAACTAGCATAGATATAGATACTCCGAGCTAGAATTAATAAAACTATTATTGTTACAACCAAAGCTATTAATGTTATTCCTGTTTTATTCTTCATTTTTTTACCTCCAATTTCTTATTTTTTACAAATTATATGATACTATAAAAATTTAAATAAATCAATAACTTCAGAATATTTTTTTCGTTCTTGCCGAATATCTTTTTATTACTTATTAAAATATAATAAGCAAATAAGCTAAAAGAGGTAATTATAATGAAAAAACCAAAAATCAACCCAAAAATTTATTCTAACATAAGTAAAAATATCAAAAAATTTAGACGTCAAAAAGGAATCAAAGCAGAAGAATTAGCTGAATTAGTAGGCATTTCCAATTCTTATATAAGACAAATAGAAAGTAATAATTTTAAATATCATTGTTCTTTTGAAACTCTTTATAAAATATCTGTTGTACTTGAAGTTCCTATTGATACACTAATAAAGAATAAATGCAGTTGATTAAACTGCATTTATTTAGTTTGTATTAACTTTAAAAATTTCGTTTTTCATTATCTTCAATTTACAAATTAGAATTTGGCTCCGTTGTTGAGGATATCTACAACTCCTAGCATCTCATTGTGATTGATACCTGTTGTCGTTCCTTGAACAAAATAAATGATTTTAATTTCCATTTTTAATTCCTTTCTTTATTTTTTTAATATCTTCATAAAATGTGTTGACATTTGTAAACAATTTTAGTACAATAATATTGAATTACTGAAAGTACGAATGTGCCGTAGGTGGTTTTTTTATTTTGGATAAATTACTAATCCGTACCTATTTGTTCTATTTGCATTTAAATTAAAAGTATTTGATTTCTTCAATGTAGCCATTATACTTCCAATAAATTTTTTATCAATTAATTTTCCTACTCTATTAGGTAAATCATTTTTCTTTACACAACATTTGTAATATAAATGAACAAAATATGAAATAAAATCACATATTTGTATAAAATATGATTCTTTAGAATCTTTTTCTAATATATCCTCTATTAATCCTGATATTGGTTGATTTTTAAACGTATGTGAATATTTTGATTGTATTGGGTTATATGCTCTGATTGCTCTTGCTGTTTTTCTCATAGGTGATATTCTTCCTTTGTCTGTTATAATTACATAATTCCATTTTCCATTACTATCATTATCAATTCTTTGTATATTATATTTTAGAGCATTTTCCAATATTGCATAATCTTGTTTTTGTTTTTGTTTTCTACTACCTACTTATCCTAAAACTATTGCATTAAAATAGCAATATAAAAATCCTAGATTGCTTATATATTAAGCTTTCTAGGATTTATTTATTTGGCTGGGGTACTGTGATTCGAACACAGGAATGTCGGAGTCAGAGTCTTTTTAACTGTTTTATATATGTTATCATTTATTGTTATATAATATCTCTTAAAATGGCTCTAAATCAAACAATTTTACCCCAAATTTATCTAAATTTAGTATCTAACACTAATTATAAAATAACAGATTTTTATAAACTTTTGTTAGATATTGGTTAGATGTTTTCATTGCATTTATTATAACAGATAATCTACTATTGATAAATAGTTTTTTTAAAATTTTTAAAATTTATGGAGGTTTCATTATGAAAAATGAAGAATTAGAAAAAGAAATTACAGATAAAAAAACTGGAATAAGTTATACATTAGTTGGAGATTACTATATTCCTAATTTAACAATGCCAAAACAAGAAAAAATTACATTGAACAAATATGGAAGATTAAGGCTAAAATATTTGAAAGAACACAAAAAAGCAGAATACACAATATTACTTGTTGAAAATAAATTAAATTCTCATTTAAAAGAGATACAAGAAATTGCTGAAAAAAATGTAAGCAATTTAATAGAACAATTAAAAGCAAAAAGTGATTTAACCGAAGATATGAAAAATACTGATCC
>CANRPS010000060.1 GCA_947632585.1 uncultured Clostridia bacterium | reverse complement strand
GCTTCTCTTTCAGTTTTAGTTGCAATTTTCTCTCTTTCAGAAGAATTTATTGCAGCTTCTTTTGCTTGTACTTTATAAAAGTCTTTAAATTCATTACTTACATCATAGTTGTTCTCTAAATATGCAGATATAATCCTGTGTATAAATAAATCTGGATATCTTCTAATTGGTGATGTAAAATGACAATAATATTTACTTGCTATTCCAAAGTGTCCTATATTTTCATCACTATATCTAGCAAGTTTTAAAGATCTAAGCAATAAGTTAGATACCACTCTCTCTTCTGGTTTCCCTTTTGCTTCATCTAAAACCATAGAAAATGCTTTAGGATGAATTTTGTCTTTATTTGCTTTTATTTTTAGTCCCATATTATATAAAAATTTATTAGCTTCTTTTATTTTATCAATATCAGGCTCTTCGTGAATTCTATATATAAAAGGTGCATCTAACCAATAAAATTTTTCTGCTACCACCTCATTTGCAGTTATCATAAATTCTTCTATTATTTCATGAGAAAAATACGTTTCATATTTATGAACATCTATTGCAAAACCATCTATGTCAAGTTCTATTTTGCTTTCAGGTATATCTAAATTAATGTATCCCTTTTCTAGTCTTTTATTTTTTAATATTTTTGCAAGTTCTGCCATTAACTCAAATTGTGGTATATATTTCTCATATTTTTTTAAAACTTCTTCATCAGATTTATCTAAAATCTTCTGAACATCAGTATAATTCATTCTTTCAGCAACTCTTATAACCGCTTTATATATTTTTGAGTCAACTATTTCCCCATCTTTATTTATTTTTATTGATACACTTAAAGTAAATCTATCTTCTCCTGCATTTAAGCTACACATTCCATTTGATAGTTCTCTTGGAAGCATGGGTATTACACGTCCTAGCATATATATACTTGTTCCTCTTAAATATGCCTCTTTATCTAATAAACTATCTTGAGTTACATAGTTACTTACATCTGCTATATGAACATGAAGCATGAATGATCCATCTTCTAACTCTTCTACTCTAACAGCATCATCTAAATCTTTTGCATCTTCTCCATCTATTGTAAAAATATCTTCATTTCTTAAATCTACTCTATCTTTAATCTTTGATTCATCTATTTTGTCTCCTTTAGATTTTGCCTCTTCTACCACATTTTCCGGAAAAGTAGATGGAAGATTATATTCTTTTATTAAGGAAAGCATATCTACTCCTGCTTCATTTGGTCTTCCTAATACTTCTATGATTTTTCCCTCAGCAGATTTATTTTTCTCAGGATATTTTGTTATTTCAACTAACACTTTATGATTATTTCTTGCTTTTCCAAAATTTGATTTTGAAATATATATATCTGTTCCAAAATTTACATCATCTGGTACAACAAACCCGAAATTTTTATTTAATTCAAAAGTTCCAACTAATGTATTCTTCTTATGTTCTAGTACTTTTATAATTTTTCCTTCTCTGTTTTTACCTTTATTATTATCAAATATTTCTACTAAAACTCTATCTCCACTTAGTGTACGATAACTATTTTCTTTTGATATATATATTTCTTCATCTAATTCATCTATTTTTACAAATCCAAATCCTTTACTACTTCTTCTATATATACCTTCTACAATTTCTTCTTCATTTACTCTATATTTATTTTTCTTAGTTTTAATAATTCTACAATCTGCTTCTAAATTATTTAATACTTCTATTAATTCATCATATCTGTCTTTTGAGATATTTAATACCATAGCTATTTCTTTTGCTTTCATAGGTACATATTCTTCATCTTTCATAAAGTTTAGAATTGTTTCTTCTTTTTCATTCATATTTTACTCCTAAATATTTCATTTTAATTATTATAACACTTTTTTTATAAATTTATATAGAAATAAACTAATTATTTGTATTTAACTTATATTTTTTGATTATTAAATAGCTCTTAGTCTTTCTGATAACCTTAATTCTTAAATAAAATATGGTATGATATTATTATCTATTTTTGTTAAGAAAGGAGGTTAAGTATGAGTAAATTATTAAATACATATCATAATCTAAAAAAACAAGATTCTCAAACAATTTATCTTTTTAAAAGTGGTATTTTTTATTTAGCTTTAGAAGATGACGCTCGATTGTTATCAAATGAACTTCAATTAAAATTAACAAGTTTAAATAATGAATCTATAAAATGTGGTTTTCCTTGTAGTAGTTTCGATAAATACAAATTAAGATTAAACAATTTAAATAAAAATTTTAAAATAATTGATAAAGATACTATATTTGATGCAACGACTTATCAAAACAACAAAGAAATACAAAAATTAATAAATGATATTAAAAAAATAGATATAAATAAATTATCTATAACAGAAGCTTTTTCTCTTCTTGAAAAATTACAACATACAATAAATGATTATGATAATTAATTTTTATAAGAGTTGTTATTACAGCAACTCTTATTTTAACTTTAAGGAGAATTATCTTATAAAAATACTTTTAATATTCCAAATTATTATATACTTCACATATTACAATTTCGTCTTTTTTTAAATAACCTATAATAATTACTTTATTATTAATATTGAATTTTCTATAAACAAAATCAGCTAATTCATTATATGCCACAATTTTTATTAACATATTTTGTTCTTTTTTAGATGATATAAATCCATTTTCTGTTTTTAATAAAAATGAAACTTTGGATATGTATTTTTTACTATTAAAAAAAAATTTAAAATTTGGTTCAGAAACTATTTTTCCACTAAAAAAACAAATATTAATATCTGTATTTGTTTTTAAATCATCATAATACATTTTTTCCTACCTTTATAAATAATATTAAACAAGAATTAATATCATTAATTCTTGTTTACTGCATAAATAGGGCTACTATATATTCGAAATATTATTTCTACTAATACCTCACCCATGATTCATTTTTACCAATTAAGGAAGGAATAAACCCCTTTAATACTAATACTTCACTGTATATATTCCGTAAAATATATAATCCCGAAAAATATTAGAGCACGACACGAAAGCCGATGTTGATGTTGTAATTGGTGCTACTGCTATTGTTTCCGTTGCGGTTGCACACCGGGTTGCTAGTGCCTGCGTTATTGAAGCTACCACCACGAATGACGGACTCCGAAACTTTTCGATTTATCCCTGAAATAAATAACTATAATCATTGTAAATTTTCATCTTCAAAATATAGTTTTTTAAAATTATGTACATTTGCATATTTCATATATCCAAAATATCCACATAAATACTTTTTTGCTTCTTTAGAAGATAATTCTCCATTTTTTATTTTTAGTTTTAATTTCTTTATCGCCTTTTTTATATGTTTTTTTCCTTTTACTCTTAATTTCATTCTATATTCATTAATTTTATATCCACAGAAATTGACACCTTGTTGTGATTTAAAAATATTTGTTTTCGAGTTGAATTTTAAATATAACTCATCTCTAATAAAATCTTCTATTTCTTGTTTTACTTTTTTTATGTCTTCTTTATTTTGCATAAGTATAACACTATCATCCATATATCTGTAATAATACTTAACTTTTAATTTATTCTTAATAAATTGGTCCGCCTCATTATAATATATATTTGCAAAAATCTGACTTGTTAAATTTCCAATTGGTATTCCTGTTTCTTCTCTTTTAGAATATATTATTTCTTTTAAAATCCATAAAACATTTTCGTCCTTTATCTTTCTTTTTAAGATTTCAAATAATTTATTTTTATTTATATTCGCAAAATATTTAGCAATATCCATTTTTAAAATATAATATTCACCATATTTTTTCTTACAAGATTTCATCCCTTTTTGCACATCAATAGCAGCCCTATGCATACCTCTATTTTCTATATTTGCATAAGTCGTTTGTATGAATTGTGGTATAAAATTATTTGTTAAAAAGCTATCTACACACCATCTATGAACTATTCTGTCTAAATAACTAGAAGCTTCTATTTTTCTCAATTTAGGCTCTGTAACATAAAATGATGTATATCCGCCATGTTTATAGGTTTTATCTTTTAACTTTTCATATAACCACATTATATATTCTTCTTTTTTTAAATTAAATTTTATAATGTTTCGCCTTGTCGTTTTTCCAAGTTGACTTTTTTGATGTGCTTTCATTAAATTTTCATATGTTAAATATTTATAATATTCATTTCGTATTGTTTTTGGCATAATATTTTATTAATCCTCCCAAAATACTGCCAACTTCTCTTATTAATGTATTCATAACATAATTAAATCTTTTTTCATCTATCCATTTATTTTTTTTCATAATTCTGAGTAATATTCTTTGAACGTTTAGATTTGCATCTATTTTATTTAAATAATATAATCTCTCTTTTGGAACAATCTTTTCTATAAATATAATGTCTTTGAGTGTGTCATACATAACACTCTTAAATTCTGTTCCTATACTATATTTTTCTGTTCTAGGTAATTTTAATAATACTATTTCAAGCATATATTCCATATAAAATTCATATTTAGGAATTATTGCTAGTTCTTTATTTCTTCTGTCATTTTGTTCCAAAGTCATTTGTTATTCCTCTTATATTTTATTAATAATATTTCCAACTTCAAGTACGTTTTTCATCTCTATTTCTTCAAAATACAGCTTCAAGGGGCTTCAGTGGTCAGTGCTACTTTACATAAAGCACGACACGAAAGCCGATGTCGACGTTGTAATAGGTGCTACTGCTAGTGTTTGCGTTGCGGTTGCACACCGGGTAGCTAGTGCCTGCGTAAATGAAGCTACCACCACGAATGACGGCGAACGTTGTTTCGCCTCCATCATGTTTTCCTGTCTCTGTTGTCCATTCCCACATGTTTCCTGCTAAATCATATATGTTTTTTGTCTTTGT
>CANRPS010000059.1 GCA_947632585.1 uncultured Clostridia bacterium | reverse complement strand
GATAAGTTCCAAAGTACTATCTAAAATGTAAACTTTTTAGAAAAATTTTTAAATTTTATCCCTCTATTATATAAATGCCTTCGTTTTTTAAAAAATGGGTAATTTTTAGAAAATTTTTTTATTTTTTAGAAAAAAATTTTTTTCTTCTATAAGGTTAATTCCAAAAAGGTTCTAAAAATGTTGCATTTTTTTTAGTTTTTTAAATTTATTTTTTATAAATTTATCTATTCTCAAAATCTAGTAAAAAGAAGAAATTTATGATAATATAATCATAATACAAAATGGTAATTGGTAGGAGAATTTATGAATGAAGTAACATTATTTGAAATTCCTATATATTCAATGGAAGAAAAGGAATTTAATAGAAGATGGAATAAAGAAATAAAAAAATATATACACACTAATGAGCAATATAATCAAATATGGAATACTTTTTTTCCGAAAAATTTATGGAAATATAATCAGATAATTGGGTACATTGTAATAAATTTAGTCAAATATAATTATGGTATGGATATTAATTTTGAATGGTATCAAAGTGATAAAAAATTATATCGTTATAATAGTAATGAAAAGAATTTTGTTCAAAAAGAATCATTAATTGGCTATCACTTTTTTATAGATGAAAATGATAGCAATAATGAAATAAAAAATGAAATTAGAGAGTGGCTAAATGATTTACTAAAAGATGAATGCTTGAAAAAAAGATATGTTGATTTGTCTGTGTTTGAAATACAACTTAAATATATGAATATAAAGGAATTTATAAATGACCTAAATAAAAGAGGTGATAATGATGCCAAAGGTGAAAAATGAAAGAAAATATGCAATAAATAATAAACTAATTATGGAACGATGGGACTATAATAAAAACAATAAGTTAGGCTTGAATCCAAGTGAATTAACAGAAGGTTCGCATGTTAGAGCATATTTTATTTGCCCTAGTTGTAATAATGAATGGTTTGGAGAAATTAGATATGTAGTAAGATATAATGGAGGTTGTGATTTTTGTGCTAAAATAAAAAGAAAAGAGAATATGTATAAAACAAAAATTAGTACTCGCAAAAGATTATTTGAAACTAACCCTGAATTAAAAGACGAGTGGGATTATAAAAAAAATGAAGAAATAGGTTTAGATCCAAATATGTTAGTTGCTGGCTCAAATAAGGAAGCATATTGGATTTGCTCTCTTGGACATAGCTTTAGAGCACAAATTAATAGTAGAACTTCAAAACATACAGGCTGTACTTTCTGTTCTGGACAAGCAGTTTTAGAAGGATTTAATGATTTAAAAACAGTTAGACCGGACTTATTAAAAGAATGGGATTATGTAAGAAATAATGATTTAGGATTATTTCCTAATAAAATATCTAAAGGATCTCATCAAAAAGCATATTGGATTTGCCCTCTTGGACATAAATATAAAAAAAGCATTCAAGAAAGAGTTAGTGGACATGGTTGTACTCAATGTGCAAAAGAATCCCAAACTTCATTTCCAGAACAAGCAATTTATTATTATATTTCAAAATCATTTAAAGAAGCTAAAAATAGGTATGGAAAACCAGAAATAGATATTTATATACCTTCTTTAAAATTTGGTATAGAATATGATGGATTATATGCACATAAGAAAAAAGCTAAGTCAGAAGAAAATAAAAATAATATACTAAAATCTAGAGGTATTAGATTAATTAGAATAAAAGAAGTTACAAAATTAAAGGAAGATGAAGAAAATATTATATACTGCAAGACAAATGCAAATAATACATACCTTAATGATGTAATAAAAAAAATTGAAAAAATGATTAACAAAAGCTACGGATTAGAAATTAACTTAAATCCGAATATAAAAAGAGATAGAATAAAAATTGAAGAACAATACATATTTTTAAAAAAGCAAAATAGCATAAGTATTTTATATCCAGAAATAGCTAAAGAGTGGGATTACGCTAAAAATGGAACAATAAAACCAGAATATGTGTCTTATGGTTCTTCAAAAAAATATTTTTGGATATGTCCAAAAGGTCATAGCTATGAATGTAGTCCTAAAGATAGAGTAAAAGGAAAAAGTTGTCAAGTCTGTGCAGGATTTAGATATATTAAAGGAGTAAATGATTTAGAAACTAAATTCCCTAAAATAATAAAATTTTGGGATTATAGTAAAAATAAAGTAAAGCCTTGTGATATAAAATACACAAATGATAATATTTATTGGTGGAAGTGTGATAAAGGACATTCATACCAAACGACTATAAAAACAATGATAAAATACAAAGAATGTCTTGCTTGCAGTAAAAATCTAAATATATTGGTACAAGGAGTTAACGATTTAAAAACTGTCAATCCTGAACTATCAAAAGAATGGGATTATAGTAAGAATCCTAAAGGGCCTGAAAATTATACATATAAAAGTAATCTTGAAGTTTATTGGAAATGTAAAAAATGCAATTATATTTGGAAAAGTAGAATTCATATTAGAACTAATTGTCCTAATTGCAAAAAAAATGCATTAATGATTAATGTTTATAGTATAAATACAGGTGAACTTTTTGAAAGTTTTAAGGACACGATTGACTTATGTAATAAGATGTCAATAGATTATAATAAGCAAAAAGGAAATATTACATGTGTATGTCAAAGAAAGCAAAAAACCTTTCAAAATAAATATATTTTAAGACATAATAATGATGATGAGTTTAAAAATCTTACAGATAAAGATAGAAAACAAGCTATTGATAATTATTTATTGAAAAACAATTAATTACTTAATGGAGGTAAAATGAGTAAAACAATATTAACTGATAAAGATTATAATTATTTTTATAAAAGTATTTTATTTGGTAAAATAGATGAACCTATTAGTGTATCCACTAAAAGAGCTTATAGAGATTTATGCAGAACAATAGATGGTTTTTCAAAGAATTGGAATCATGATGTAATTTTAAATAATGCGTTAGAATCATTAAATAAAAGAATAAATGTTTTAATAAGCCAAAGTATAAAAAAACAAGAAGATTTTGACAAATGGCATAAAGAATGTTGCGACGAATTAATAAAACAATTTGGCAATCAAAAATTTTATTATGGACAAGCTCAAAAGTGGATAAATATGAGTTTGAAATATTTATCTATGATAAATCATAAAAAAGTTGAAAAAAATTACGAGTTTTTTCATATTCCAATAGATAATTACATTATTGATATAACAGGATTAAAAATATCTGTTGCATGGAGTAGAATAACAAACTATAATGAATATTTGGATTGGCAAAAGAAATTTAGGTCAAAGTATTTAGGAAATCCTTTAGATAATGAGTTTAAATTATGGTTAAAAGAAGCTATGAAAATACAATGATATAAGAATATATATTATATAATAGAAAGACAAATTGGTTTAATAAAATAAATATTAAGTAGTAGAAAAGGAGAGAAAATGATCGATTCAAAAAATGGAATAATTGGATTAGCTATTGGTGATGCTATGGGTGTTCCTTTAGAGTTTTATATGAGAGAAAAACTAATGCAGAATCCTAAAACTGAAATGCTTGGTTATGGTAGCCACAATGTACCAAAAGGAAGTTGGTCAGATGATACCTCAATGACTTTAGCGACAATAGATGCAATTATAAAAGATAAAAAAATAAATTGTGAAACTATTGCTACTAACTTTTTAGAGTGGATGAAAAATGCTAAATATACTCCAATAGATAGAGTCTTTGATATAGGTAGAACCTGTTTAAGA
The DNA here is from genome assembly GCA_947632585.1 of uncultured Clostridia bacterium. Taxonomy (GTDB): domain Bacteria; phylum Bacillota; class Clostridia; order TANB77; family CAG-508; genus CAG-269. The sequence continues at coordinate 1,256 of CANRPS010000059.1, read as the reverse complement.
GCTATTACAAGATTTGAAGATAAACAAAATGTTGCTGAAAAATGTGGTGGAAATTCTGAAATGGATAATGGTAATGGCTCTTTAATGAGAATTTTACCAATAACTTATTATTGTTATTGCCAAAGACTTACAGAACCAGAAATATATGAAACAGTAGAAAAAGTATCATCTATTACACATAGACACGAAATTAGCATTATGGGTTGCTTTATATATGTTATTTATGGAATTGAATTATTAAATAGTAAAAATTTAACTCAAGCATATAAAAAGATTAAAGCGATAGAATATGATAAATATTTTTCACAAGATACAATAAGAAGATATGAAAGAGTTTTAAAAAATAATATAAACAAATATTCATTAGATGAGATTAAATCTACTGGATTTGTTGTAGATACTTTGGAGGCTACATTATGGGTATTATTAAATACTGATTCATATAATCAAGCAATAATTAGAGCAATAAATTTAGGAAATGACACAGATACAGTAGGTGCTTGTGTTGGAGGGTTAGCAGGAATATATTATGGACAAGAAAGTATAAATCAAAGTTGGAAAAACGATTTACTAAAATTTGATTATATAAATAATTTATGTGATAAATTTAATGGAGTATTAAATAGTTAATAAAAAATTTTGTTATTGATTTAGGAGAATAAATATGAAAAATAATATAAGTACAGGTAACGCAGGAGAATATTTTGTTGCTGGTGAATTAGAAAGACATGGATTTACAGTAGCAGTACCTATGTCTAACACAAAAGATTTTGATATTTTAGCAATTAATAGAGAAACATATAAACAATTTGCAATTCAAGTAAAAACGACTAGTTATAAGCAAAAGTCATGGACTTTAAGTGAGAAAAATGAAAATTTAATTGGAGATAATATAATTTATTTTTTTGTATCTTTGAATGAACTAGATATACCAGAATATCATATTGTTCCAAGTAAAGTAGTAGCTGATACAATCAGAACTGAGCATAGTATATGGCTAAATACTCTTGGAAAAAAAGGTCAAAAACATAAAGAAAATCCTATTAGAAAATTTCAAGACAAAGAAGATAAATATACAAATAATTGGAGTATTCTTGAGTAGTTTAACAATTACAATTTACAGCTTACATTATTTTTTCAAATAGCTAAAAAATAAGAGTATATTGTAAATTTGAAAAATCTACAATATACTCTTGCTACTTCTATTTTTGAGTAACACATTCTAATATCAAAGTGATTGCATCTGAAAATCCGTA
>CANRPS010000058.1 GCA_947632585.1 uncultured Clostridia bacterium | reverse complement strand
CCTCTGTACTTACTCTAATGTAGATACCTGCTACATTTCTTTTTTCTTCGTTTTCCATTACTACCTCCAAAAAATAAGAACTTGACCCGTTGCCAAAATCAAAGATTTTGAACGGGTACCCCAAAACCTTTTTGTTAAAAACAATAAAGTGCTAGTTTGATAACTAACACCTCAAATTAACTCTATTATTTACTTACAACAAAACTAGCTGACAATAAAGAAAACTTTTAGTATTAGTTACCTTTGATAAAATCTCTTAATTTCGAGAGTGGTATTTTATTTGTTAAATTACCTATGTAAAAATATTCGTGTTCATTAAAGAATAAATATACTTTATCTTTAATAACAACCGTATGTGGCTCTACATAAGCAATATTAGATTTTTCTACCATTCTCAAATTACCATTCTTTATCTTTGGTTCACAATTACTAAAAGTGCAAGCCCATTCAATCTTAGAACGTAATTCTTTACTTAATGCTATTTCTCTTTTTACCATAGATATCATATCACAAAAACCTCCTTTTTTCAATACTTTGAGGCTATTTCTTGCTTTTTGCCACTTTATTTTTGGCTAAATGCAAAAAAATAAGCCGACTAAATCGACTTATATATGTGAAAATAATATTCACTTTTTGTTTTCTTCAAACTTAACTATATCAATAATTACAAGTAGTTCGACGAAAACGCATTATGGAGCCATAAGGCAGAATTGAACTGCCGACCTACAGGTTACGAATCTGTTGCTCTACCAACTGAGCTATTATGGCATGATTCAAGATTAGTGACATTTTATTCACTAATCTCATTTCCTTCATATTGAATTGTTGTAGAAGATTTTACAATTTGAACTCTATCTCCTACCTTTAATCCTGATGTTATTTCTACATAAGATTCATCAGAAATTCCTGTTTTTATTAAGACTTCTTTTGTTGTTCCATCTGATTGTACAACATCTACATATTCTTCATTGTTTTCATTTTTTTGAATTGCTTCTATTGGAAGTGCAACTACATTATCTGCTTCTTCAATTATTACATTACATGTTGCTTCCATGTTTTCTTTAATTATCTCATTTGCATCTACAATTTCTACATCTATAGTAGATTTATTGTTTTCGTTTTTATTTATTTTTATTACTTTACCTTTATAATTAATATTTGAATTAGTATTTTCATCTTTTATAGATATTTCTACATCCTGGTTTAATTCTACTTTTGATAAATCCTTTTCGTCTATTAATAAACTAATTTGATATACTTTTTCTATACTAGGATTGGGTTCTTCTAAATTATTATTTATAGTTTCATTAGGTATTTGTTGTTCTTGCTGAATATTTTTTTCTTTATACTCAATTATTCCTGTACCTTTTAATGTATTTTTTATTGTAACTGTTGTAGCTCTCATTTCAATTATACTTGTAGTTGTTACTGTTTTTTTACTAACTTCATTTTTTTGGCTTAAAACTATACTATATGCAATTGATATTGTTAAAGATATTCCCATTATTAATATAATAATCCATAATTTATTTTTCAATGTCTTCACTCCTTACAATAATTTATAATACTAACAGCTTTTAATATTATAAATTAAAACTCTAAAAATTACAACCTTTTTCCCTGTTTTTATTGATGATTTTCAATTTTTGTAGTATTATATATTTAATGCTTTAAGCATAAAGAAGGGAAAATGTTTTTATGAAAGAATTAAAATTAATATCTCATTCAAGTAATGATACAATGGAAATATCTAAATCACTTGCTAAATTTTTGTCAATTGGTGATACTGCTGTTTTAACTGGTGAACTTGGATGTGGTAAAACTAAATTTGTTGAGGGATTTTTAAGCTTTTATAATTTGCAAGATGAAATTTCTAGTCCTACATTTACAATTGTAAATGAATATATAACAAATAATATAAACATTTATCATTTTGATGTATATAGATTAAGTGATATTTCTGAATTTTATGCTATAGGAGGAGAAGAATATTTTGAAAAAGGAATTTGTCTTATCGAATGGGGAGAATTAATTGAAGAAGCTCTTCCTGAGGAATTTTTAAAAATAACTTTTGAAAAAGATATGAATTTTTCTGATAATAGAATTCTTACATTCAAAGCATTTGGAGAAAAATACGAGAAAGTTTTAGATAGGTTTCGGGGGAAAAAATTAATATGAAAATTTTAAGTATAGAAACATGTGGTCCAATATGTGCTGTAGCTATTTTGGATGATTATAAATTAATAAAAGAAATTTCTTTAAATAATGGTTTAACTCATTCTGAAACATTAATGCCTATCATCAAAGAAATTTTTGAAAAAACAAATTTAACTTTAACTAATATCGATTTACTTGCAGTAGATATTGGTCCAGGCTCTTTTACAGGAATACGTATAGGTGTTGCAACAGCAAAAGCTTTTATTGATAGCCTAAATATAAACTCTGTTGGAGTAAGTTCTTTACAAGCTCTTTCATTAAATGTAAAACAAAATGGTATAGTTTGCCCTTTAATTGATGCTCGAAAACAAAATGTATATAGTAGTATTTTTGAAAATTCAAATGGAAATTATATAGAGAAATTTAAGCCTAGTTTTGAACATATAGATAGTTTAATTTCTAAATTAAAAACATTAAATACAGATAATTTAATCTTTGTTGGTGATGGGGCTGAAAAAAATAAAAATGTTATTTTAAATGCTTTTCCAAATGCTGTATTTGAAAGCAATAATGATCTTTCTGCTATTAATGTTGGAATTGCAGGTTTTAATAATTATAAAAATGGAAAATATTCTTTTATAGAACCACTTTATATTAGAAAATCTGAAGCTGAAATAAAATTGGAGGAAAAACAAAATGGAGCAAACTAATTTGTCTATTGTTCCTATGAATCTTGATGATTTAGAAATAATTAAAAACAATTTAGAAAGTGATTTTGATAATTTTTGGAATTACAATATTTTAGAAAATGAACTTAAAAACTCTAATTCTACATATTTTTGTGCAAAAGAAAATGATTTAATTATCGGTTTTTCAGGTATTAATGTTATTCTAGATGAAGCAGATATTACAAATATTGTTGTAAGAAAAGTATATAGAAACCAGCGGAGTTGGAACTTTACTATTAAAAAATATTATTTCTTTTTGTAAAGATAAAAATATAAAAAAAATAAATTTAGAAGTAAATTCATTTAATGAGATAGCCATAAAATTATATAAAAATTTTGGTTTTGTTCAAGTTGGATGTAGAAAAAATTATTATTCTAATGGAGATGGTTTGTTATTTAGTTTAAATTTATAGACCCACAAAATGTAGGTCTATTTTTTTACTATTTAAGTTTTATTTTTTAAAACTCAAATACCAGCTTATTCCATTATTGTCATTTTCTCTTTCTTCCAGTTCTTTGTAGGTATTAGGAGATTTAGCAATTAATGGATTATTTATCATCCAATTCACAGGAAGTGATACATCTTCTTTATCAGCTATTTGAAGAGCTTTAACGCTTCTTAATATTTCAGATATGTTTCTTCCAATATTTGGAGGATAAATTAAAATTAATCTTATAATTCCATTATTATCAATTATAATTACATTTCTAACTGTTTCTGTATTGTTTATATCTTTTGAAATCATTCCATATTTTCTTGCAATTTCTCCACTTCTATCTGCTATAATAGGAAATGGAATTACTACTCCCGTTTTTAAATATATGTCATGCATCCATGCTAAATGTGATGGATTACTATCTATACTTAATCCTAAAAGTTCCGTATTTAGATTACAAAAGTATGGATAAGCCTTTGAAAAAGCTATCATCTCTGTTGTGCATACTGGGGTAAAAGCTCCTGGATGAGAAAAAAATACGAGCCATTTTCCCTTATAATCTTCTAAACTTTTATTTCCATATGTTGTTATAGCATTAAATGTTGGTGCTTTTTCTCCTATTTTTATGTTTCCATTCATCATTAATTCATAATCCATAAATAAACTCCTTTTCATTTTTTATATTTTATGAAAAAGAGTTTATTTTGTTCACTTTATTTTGGTTTGTCATAATACAATATTTCTATTTCTTGTTAAATATGTTTTTCAGAAGTATTATTTAATGCTGATGTTGCTTTATCTAAAATTTATATAACCTTAACAAATTTATTTTTACCAAATTTTAATATAGCTGGTTCATTTAAGTTTACAACTTCATTAATATCTTCTACTAATTTATCATTTAGTTTTACACCTTTACCTTGTATCATTCTTTTTGCTTCACTTCTTGATGATGCGAAATTTACTTTTACAAGCAAATCACATATTGAAAATTCTTTATTTTCTTTACTTAAGTTTATTTCCTTTATATCATCAGGAGTTCCTCCCCCTGCAATTTGAGCATATTTTTCTTTTGCTTGTTTTATAAATTCTTCACCATGATACATTCTGATTATCTCTTCTGCATATTTTTTGTGTGCTTCTACTATATCTTCTTTTAACCATTTTTCAAATGTTTCAACTTCTATATCTGTTGTTAGTCTAAAATAGTCTATTAAAACTTCATCTGGTATTTTCATTGCTTTTTCATACATTGTTTCTGGACTTTCATCAATTCCTATATAGTTTCCTAATGATTTACTCATTTTTTCTTTTCCATCTAATCCAACAAGTAATGGAAATGTTATTACTACTTGTGATTCTTGGTCATAGTCTTTTTGAAGTTCTCTTCCAACTAGTAAATTAAATGTTTGGTCTGTTCCACCAATTTCTATATCTGCATTTAAAGCAACTGAATCATATCCTTGCATTAGAGGATATAATAATTCATGCATAGAAAGAGGTAAATTATTTTCAAATCTATTTTTAAAATCATCTCTTTCCATTATTCTTGCGACTGTGTACTTACTTGTTAAGCTTATTACATCTTTAAATGTTAATTTTGAATGCCAGTCAGAATTATATACAACTCTTGTTTTATCTTTATCTAATATTTTTGTTACTTGTCTATAATATGATTCTCCTGATTT
>CANRPS010000057.1 GCA_947632585.1 uncultured Clostridia bacterium | reverse complement strand
TGAATTTCAAATGGTTGTTTAGAATTTTCTGTAATAACAAGAGTTCCTGTAACTTTAATAGAAGAACTTATTGAAAGCTTGACAAGTTCATTAAAATTATTTAATTTATCAGAAATTACAATTTGAACATTTTTAAAATAAGAACCATCATTTAATTCAATAAAACCAAAAGTTTTAGAATCTCTAATGGTACGAACCCAACCTTCTAAAGTAACTTCTTTACCTTCATATTGTTTAGCATCTTTATACAAGTCTTTTATAACTAATTTTTCCATAATAATTAGCTCCCTTCTACTTATGTTAAAATTTAGGACATATTATATACTATTTTAAAGAATTTTACAAGAAATTTGCTTGACTTTTATTATTTTTAGTATAATATTAGTATATATTTATGTAAAAATATGGAAATAATATTATTATAGATAAAAAGAAGGTAAAAATGAAAGATATTTTATATGATTATAAAAATTATTATTTTTTTAGATCTTTAAATGATGAGCATAAAAAAGATTATGAAAACGGAATATGTGACTTAATATCTGATAGTACAAGGTATTTTAATGAAAATGGAAAATTTGGTAAATATAATAAAAATGATAAATTAACTTTAGAAGAATTATATGACCATGTGGGAAAATTATATAGGCGTGATACAAATTGTATATCAATTACAAATGATGTAAATGTTTGTCTTACTTATCATCAAGAAAATCCTATATATGTAGTAATAAAAATACCAGAAGACAAAATGGGGAATGTAATAGATGCAAGAAAATTCTTTTTTGATAATATAAAAGAAAAAATATTAAAAGCAGATAATGAAATTAAATTAGATAATTATGAAGAAGATGATGATACTATTATTTCAAAAATGGGTGATATAATAAAAAAACTAGAAAAAGAAGGAAAATTAAAGAACATAGTAAATGGTGTTTCTAACACAGATCTATTAGATGCTATGAAAAATGCATATAAGTCAAGTGAATTTATATATTATGGAGATATTTCAAAAGATATGATTATAAATATTTCCTTAGATGATATAAGAAAAATAGCATTATTACAAAATGAAATTTCGAAAATGAATGATACAATATCGAAACAAATATCAATAGATAAAATATTGACTATAATATCTAATTTATAATAAAAATACTATAAAAATTTTCTTTTGTCACTTGGTTGTCACTTTAAGTGTTATATAATCAAATTACAGAATAAATAAGTAAGGAGATTTTTATGGAAATATTAAGAGTAGAAAATTTAAGCAAAATTTATGGGAAAGATGGAGCAAAAGTTAAAGCAGTTGATAATGTATCATTTAAAGTAGAAAAAGGAGAATTTATTGCAATAGTAGGAGCATCACGGAAGCGGAAAATCAACACTTTTACATATGATAGGAGGTGTAGATAGACCATCTTCTGGGAAAGTATTTATAGAAGGAAAAGATATATATAAATTTAATAATGATGAATTAGCTATTTTTAGAAGAAGACAAGTGGGTTTAATTTATCAATTTTATAATTTAATACCAATTTTAAATGTAGAGGAAAATATAACTTTACCAATAGATTTAGATAATAGAGAAGTAAATAAACAAAAATTAAATGAACTTTTAAAATTATTAGGATTAGAAAATAGAAGAAAATATTTGCCAAATGAATTATCAGGTGGACAACAGCAAAGAACTGCAATTGCAAGAAGTATGATAACAAATCCTAGTATAATATTAGCAGATGAACCTACAGGAAACTTAGACTCAAAATCAAGTGATGAAATTATAAATTTATTAAAAAAATCGAATAGAGATTATAAACAAACAATTATAATGATTACACATAATTTAGAAATTGCAAAAGTAGCAGATAGAGTTATCAAAATCGAAGATGGAAAAATTGTTCAAGGAGGGGATAAATAATGAACCTTCTTAACAAATTAGCTATTAAAAATTTACTTCTTAATAAAAAAAGAACAATAAGTACATTAATTGGTATAATTTTATCATGTAGTTTAATTGTAGCTGTTAGCACAATGGTTACAAGTTTTAGAGAAACTTTGATTCAAAAATCAATAAATGATACAGGTTATTATCATATTAAAATAAATGATGTAACAGAAGAAGAACTTAGAACTTTTAGAAATAATAGAGATATTGAAAATGTTTCCTATATAGATGAAAAAGGTTATGGTATTTTAGAGAATTGTAAAAATGAAAATAAACCATATGTAAAACTTCTTTCTATGAAGAAAAATACATTCGAAGATTTAAGCTTTAAATTAGTAGAAGGAAGATTCCCTTTAAATAGTAATGAAGTTATTATAAGTAACCATATTAAATCAAATGGATATGTTGATTTAAAAATAGGTGATAAATTAAATGTAACAATAGGAGAAAGAGTATCTTTAGATGGATTAAAGTTAAATAGTAGTAATCAATATGAAGAAAATGAAGAAAAACTAGAAAATACAAGTAACTATAGTTTTACTATTGTTGGAATTATAGAAAGACCTAATTATTATATGGAGGCATATAGTGATCCAGGATATACTATAATATCAAATAATTTAGGTGATGGTAAAAAGATAGCACTAATTACACTTAAAAATCCAATTAGATATAAGAAAGTTATTCCAAATATATTAGGAGCACCTAGTTATGAAAAAATAAATAGAAATGAATTAGTAAAATATGAAGATTTTAAAATAAATACAGAATTATTAAGATGGGAAGTTTTTGCATTAGGTGATTCAACTGTTTTAATGTTATATATTGTAAGTTTAATTGTAATTGCTATAATAATATTTACAAGTGTATTTTGTATTAGAAACTCATTTGCAATAGCAACAACAGAGAAAATGAAAATGTATGGCATGCTTGCAAGTGTTGGAGCAACTAAAAAACAAATAAGGAAAAATGTTATATTTGAAAGTTTAGCTCTTGGAATAGTAGGTATTCCTATTGGAATAATATCAGGAATATTTGCAGTATATGTATTATTAGGAATCGTAAATTCTATTGCAGGTAGCTATTTACTTGGCAATGGAGATAAAATAATTACAAAAGTTACATATTTGCCAATTTTAATATCTGTTATATTAGGGTTTATTACAATATACCTATCAGCTCTTTCTTCTGCAAGAAAGGCAAGTAAAGTAAGTCCTATAAATTTATTAAGAAATTCAGAAGAAATAAAAATAAATAACAAAAAATTAAAAACACCATTTATAATTTCAAAATTATTTAGAACAGGTGGAAGTTTAGCATATAAAAATTTAAAAAGAAGTAATAAAAAATATAGAACAACTGTAATTTCTATTGCTGTAAGTATATTTGTTTTTATAACAATGAGTACATTTATAAATAATATGTTTGATTATACGAGTAACTATTACCAACAATTTGATTATAATGTGGTTGTAAATTCAAGAATAGAAAGTATAGATAAAGAAATTCAAAAAGTAAAGCAATGTGAAAATGCAGATGAAGTTTTTGCACCATATGTAGTTAAAGATTTTTTTAAAATTTATGATTTAAGTAAATTAAATGAAAGCTATAAAGAAATACATATATTAAATACTGATGGCTATTTTGATGAAAAACAAGATAAATTTATTAAAAATGAAAAAACAGAACACGCAGATCTAAAAATAATAGGATTAGAAGATGCTACTTTTAAAAAATATCTAAAAAAACTAGGAATTAATGGTGATATAGGTAAACAAGGAATTTTATGTGATGAATATAAAGAATATAATGCTGATGATAAGATAATTAAAAAAAGAATTTATAAATATAAAGATGGAGATACAATTAAAGGGAAAATAGGAGATGAAGATTTTGAAATCAAAATAAAATCAATAGAAACTATAAAACCTTATGGATATGAACAAAATGAAGCAAATGACGGATTGTTGGTAGTAAATTTAGATGAATATAAAGATTTAAATTTTGAAGTTTTAACAATAGCAGTTAAATCAAATGACTCTGATAAATTTGTAGAAGAATTAGAAAAATCAGATGTTGATAATGAATTGCGTATTATAAATTTTGATGATGTTGCAAAAGAAGAAAATGCTATGAAATTAATTGTTGAGATATTTTTATATGGATTTATAATAGTTATAAGTTTAATAGGTGTAACAAATATTTTTAATACAATTACATCAAACATGGAACTTAGGAAAAGAGAATTTGCAAGCTTAAAAAGTATTGGTATGACTAAAAAAGAATTTAATAGAATGATTAATCTAGAAACAATTTTTTATTCAGTTAAATCTTTAATTTATGGGATTATTTTAGGACTTATTGGAACATTTATTATATATAAAGCTTTTGGAATAAAAGAAGAAACTGAAATGTACTTACCTATAAAACCTATAATAATTTCAATTATTGCAGTATTTATATTAGTATTTGTTATTATGAAATATTCAATGTTTAAGATTAATAAACAAAATACAATTGAAACAATAAGAAATGAAAATATATAAATAAAAAAATAAAATTCTATTGCAAAAAACTAAAATTATAGTATAATGTAAATAATGATTCTTGGCAAATTAATCAAAAAGTTGCTGTAAGATAATTTTTAAGTTATCTTATAAAAAAACGGCATTGTTGCAGCAATGCCGTTTTTTCTATCAAAGGAATAGTCCAAAGATAGAATTAAGGACTAAAAGAATTATTAAAACAAGCCCTAGGATGTCTAAAATTTTATGTAGAAGTTTAATAAAACGATTAGTCCATTTCATCTTTTGTTTTCTTGGCACTTTAATCACCTCCTTTTGAGGCAAGTTGCCTGAAAAAGCAGTATAAAATATAAAATATGAAAAAAATGTCGAAAAATAGCAATAAAAGCAAAAAAATATATAAATTAAAACATATAGTATTGTATAACCTTATATTAAATAAATAGACTAACTATATGAAGTCAATAGAAAAATAGAAAAAAATTAAAATTTTTTAGTACATTGAAAAATGCATGACAAATAAGCATTTAAAAAATGCTTAAAAAAAGGTATGA
>CANRPS010000056.1 GCA_947632585.1 uncultured Clostridia bacterium | reverse complement strand
CTGGTCAAAGTGCTCAATTAATGGCTAAGGAAGGAAAATATGCACATGTAAGATTACCTTCTGGAGAAATGAGATTAATTTTAGCTAATTGTAGAGCAACAATAGGAGTTATAGGAAATTCAGATCATGAAAATGTAAATTTAGGAAAAGCTGGAAGAACAAGACACTTAGGAATTAGACCAACAGTAAGAGGTTCTGCAATGAACCCTAATGATCACCCACATGGAGGTGGTGAAGGTAAAGCTCCAGTAGGACATTCAGGACCATTAACTCCTTGGGGTAAACCAGCACTTGGATATAAGACAAGAAATAAGAAAAATAAAACAAATAAATTTATAGTTAAGAGGAGGAAATAAGACTTATGTCAAGATCAAGTAAAAAAGTACCTTTTGTAGCTCCTGAATTAATGAAGAGAATTGAAGCTATGAATGCAGAAGGAAAAAAAGAAGTTATTAAAACATGGTCTAGAGCATCTACGATTTACCCACAAATGGTAGGTCATACAATAGCTGTTCATGACGGAAGAAAACATGTTCCTGTATATATTTCAGAAGAAATGATTGGACATAAATTAGGTGAATTTGCTCCTACAAGAACATTTAAAGGTCATGCAGGAGAAAAAACAACTACAAAGCAAGCATAAATAAATAATAATTTTATAGAACAAACCTACTATAAAAAAGAGAGGAGAAAGATTAATGGAAGAAATGAAAACAGCTAGAGCTACTCTTAAATTTGCAAGAATTTCTGCTAGAAAAGTAAAAATTGTTTCTGATTTAATAAGAGGAAAAAATGTAAACGAAGCTTTAGCGATATTAAAATTCACACCAAAAGCTTCTTCAGATATTATTGAAAAGCTTTTGAAATCAGCAATAGCAAATGCTGAAAATAACCATGATATGAAAAGTGATAAATTATATATTTCTGAAATCTATGCAAATCAAGGTCCAACTCTAAAAAGAATTAGACCTGCTGCAAAAGGTTCAGCAGTAAGAATTAGAAAAAGAACAAGTCATATAACAATTGTTCTAAAAGAAAAGGAGGACAAATAGCTTATGGGACAAAAAGTACATCCTACAGGAGCAAGATTAGGAACTATAAGAGATTGGTCATCTAAATGGTATGCAGATAAGAAAAATTTTGCAGATTATTTAGTAGAAGATCAAAAAATACGTAAGTTCTTAAAGAAAAAAGAATATGATGCTGGAATAGCTAAAATCGAAATAGAAAGAACAGCTAAATCTGTAAAAGTAAATGTCTATACAGCTAAACCTGGAATCTTAATTGGAAAAGGTGGAGCAGGAGCTGAAAAATTAAGATTAGATATTAAAAAATTAATTGGAAAAGAAGTTAATTTAAATATTGTAGAAATTAAAAATGCAAGTCTTGAAGCAACTTTAGTTGCAGAAGATATAGCATTACAACTAGAAAAAAGAGTTTCATTTAGACGTGCCATGAAACAATGTATGCAAAAAACTATGAAATCAGGTGCTCAAGGAATCAAAACTGCAGTATCTGGAAGATTAGGTGGAGCAGACATGGCAAGAACAGAATTTTATAAAGAAGGAAATATTCCTTTACAAACTTTAAGAGCAGATATTGATTATGGCTTCGCTGAAGCTGATACAACTTATGGAAAAATAGGTGTAAAAGTTTGGATATATAAAGGAGAAGTTCTTCCAACTAAAAAAATGGAAGGAGGAGAATAGTAATGCCATTAATGCCAAAAAGATCAAAATTTAGAAAAATGCAAAAAGGTAGAAATAGAGGAAAAGCAACAAGAGGAATTACTGTTTCTGATGGAGAATTTGGATTACAAACTATAGAAGCAGGATTAATTACAGGAAATCAAATAGAAGCAGCCAGAGTTGCTATAAATCGTTATATGAAAAGAGATGGTCATGTTTGGATTAAAATATTCCCAGACAAACCAGTAACAAGAAAACCAGCCGGAACTCGTATGGGTAAAGGTAAAGGAAATACAGAATTTTGGGTTGCACCAGTAAAACCTGGAAGAATTATGTTCGAAATAGCAGGTGTTCCTGAAGCTACAGCAAGAGAAGCTTTAAGATTAGGTGCTAACAAATTACCTGTAAAGACAAAATTCGTAGTTAGAGATAAAGAAGCTATCGAGGAGGGTGAAAATAATGAAAATTAATAAAATAAAAGAAATGTCTTCACCTGAATTGGAAAAAGAATTAGGTGAATTAAAAACAGAATTATTTAAACTAAAATTTAGTTTAGCTACAAATTCTTTAGAAAATCCTATGAAAATTAGAGAAGTAAAAAAAGATATAGCTAGAATTAATACTGTTTTGACAGAAAGAAAAATCGCTGAAAAGAAAGGGGTAAATGAATAATGGAAAGAAATCTTCGTAAAACAATGATTGGTACAGTTAAATCTGATAAAATGGACAAAACTGTAGTAGTAGCTGTTGAAAGAAATGTAAGACATAAAGTTTATGGAAAAATTGTTAAAAAGACATATACTTTAAAAGCACATGATGAAAACAATAGCTGCCAAGCTGGAGATAAAGTAAAAGTTATGGAAACAAGACCCTTATCTAAAGATAAAAGATGGAGAGTAGTTGAAATCGTAGAAAAAGCTATACAAAAATAATCTGCAAATAATTAAGTGATAAAATAGAACAAAAATTAAGATTATTTGTTCAGAAAGGAAGAATGTTATGATACAACAACAAACAAAATTAAAAGTTGCTGATAATACAGGTGCTAGAGAAATAATGTGTATTAGATGCTTAGGTGGTTCATATAGAAAAACAGCTGGTATTGGTGATATAATAGTTGCTTCTGTTAAAACAGCAACACCAGGTGGAGTTGTTAAAAAAGGTGATGTTGTTAAAGCTGTAATAGTTAGAACTAAACAACCTATAAGAAGAGCTGATGGATCTTATTTAAGATTTGATGAAAATGCAGCTGTAATTATAAAAGAAGATAAAACTCCAAGAGGAACACGTATTTTTGGACCTGTAGCTAAAGAATTAAGAGAAGGAGAATATATGAAAATTCTTTCATTAGCTCCAGAAGTTCTATAGTAAAATTAAAATAAAATAAAAAGGAGGAATACCTTAATGAAACTAAAAAAAGGTGACAATGTTATGGTTCTAGCTGGAAATGACAAAGGTAAAACAGGTGAAGTACTTGAAGTTATACCTAAATCAAACAAAGTCATTGTAAAAGGAGTAAATGTTAGAAAAAAACATGTAAAACCTAGAAAACAAGGAGAAGAAGGCGGAATTATAGAATCAGAGATTGCAATAAATGCATCAAAAGTTAATGTAGTGTGTCCTAAATGTGGAAAAGTAACAAGAGTTGGATACATAAAAGAAAAAGATCAAAAAATTAGAATTTGTAAAAAATGTGAAGCCAAAATAGATTAATGTATTTAAGAAAGGAGGAACAAATTAAATGGAAGTTCTAAAAGAACAATATGAAAAGGAAGTTGTTCCAGCTTTAATGAAAAAGTTTGGATATAAATCAATTATGCAAGTTCCAAAATTAGATAAAATCGTTATAAATATAGCTTTAGGAGATACAAGAGAAAATCCTAAAGTATTAGAAAATGCAATGAATGATCTAAGTCAAATTACTGGTCAAAAACCAGTTGTAACAAGAGCTAAAAAATCAATTGCAGCATTTAAAATAAGAGAAGGAGCAAGCATTGGATGCAAAGTAACATTAAGAAGAGATAAAATGTATGACTTTGCTTATAAATTAATGAATGTTGCACTTCCAAGAGTTAGAGATTTTAGAGGAGTATCAACTAATTCTTTTGATGGCAGAGGAAATTATTCATTAGGAATCAAAGAACAATTAATATTCCCTGAAATTGAATATGATAAAGTAGATAAATTAAGAGGAATGGATATAATTTTTGTAACAACAGCAAAATCTGATGAGGAGGCTAGAGAGTTACTTAAATTATTAGGAATGCCTTTTAAAGCCTAAGTAAAATATGAACATTAAAATAAAAGATTTTTAATGTATTAAATAGGAGGATTAATTCAAATGGCAAAAATGTCAATGAAAGTTAAACAACAAAAAGAGCAAAAATATAAAACAAGAGAATATAATAGATGCAAAATTTGTGGTAGACCACATGCATATATTAGAAAATACGGAATTTGCCGTATCTGTTTTAGAGAATTAGCTCATAAAGGGGAAATACCTGGAGTTAAAAAATCAAGTTGGTAAAATAAGTTAAAGAAGAAGGAGGTAAGTATAAATTGAATACTACAGATCCAATAGCAGATATGCTAACAAGAATAAGAAACGCAAATAGTTCAAAACATAAAACTGTTGATGTACCATGTTCAAAAATGAAATTGAGCATAGCTGAAATCTTATTTAGAGAAGGATATATTAAATCTTTTGAAGAAATTAAAGATGAAGCACAAGGTATTATAAGAATTACTCTAAAATATGATGAAAAAGGAACAAGAGTAATAGATGGATTAAAGAGAATAAGTAAACCAGGATTAAAAGTTTATGCTGGAAAAGATGAATTACCTAAAGTATTAAATGGTTTAGGTATAGCTATAATTTCAACATCTAAGGGAGTAATGACAGATAAAGAAGCAAGAACAGCAGGAATTGGTGGAGAAGTTTTAGCTTATATTTGGTAATTTAAAAGAGAAATAATATAAAAAAAGGAGGAATTTCCAAAATGTCAAGAATAGGAAATAAACCTATTACAGTACCAGATGGAGTTGAAGTAAAAATAGATGGACAACATATTACTGTAAAAGGACAAAAGGGAACTCTAGAAAGAACAATTGAACCTGAAATTACAATGAAATTAGAAGATAAAGTTCTTACAGTTTCAAGAAGTTCAGAAGATAGAAGAGTTAAGAGCTTACACGGATTAACAAGAACTTTAATAAATAATATGATTTTAGGTGTGCAAAATGAATTTACTAGAGAATTAGAGATAAATGGTGTTGGTTACAGAGTACAAAAACAAGGAAATAACTTAAATCTTTCTCTTGGATATTCACACCCTGTAATATTTGAAGCACCAGCAGGTATATCTTTTGATGTTCCAAATCCTAATACAATTATAGTAAAAGGAATTGATAAAGAA
>CANRPS010000055.1 GCA_947632585.1 uncultured Clostridia bacterium | reverse complement strand
GCCATAAAAAATACACCTCCATTTAGCATTTTAACATAGATTCTTTTTTCTATGTCTACTAAATGGGGTGCATTTCAGTTTATCCCATTCTTATTTAGTAAGTTCAATTATATTTTCCATTATTTTATCTGTTGCTTTTTCAAGAACAGATTTATCTCTCTTATTCTCTTTATATTCATCTAAATCTAAAGGCTTTCCATATGATATTATAGTTTTTTGGAAAAGTTTTTCTCCTCCTTTTATACCGATAGGGATGACAACTGCATTAGAATTTAATGCAAAATAAGAAACTCCAGTTTTAGGCTTTATTCCTTTCTTTAATCCATTTCTAGTTCCTTCAGGAAATATAGCAATACATTTATTTTGTTTTAGTGTTTTTAAAGCATCTTTCATTGAGCCTAAATCTTTATCATTTCGTTGAACTAAAATTACCCTAAAAGCCTTACCTAAAAAAGCAAAAAAAGGATTATTTGCCAATTCTTTTTTGGCAATAAATCTTGTATCTTCTCCACGACGACAAGTAACCTGAATTAGGGGAGGATCAAGAAAAGACTTATGATTTGAGCAAAAGATTACTGCCCCTGATTTTGGAATATTTTCTTTTCCAACAACTTTAACTCTATAAACTATTTTACAATAAATGAATACAGTGCTACATACGATAAATCTAACTATTTTATAAAAAAAATTAACCACTTTTAGTTCCTCTTTTCATTATAAATATATAAAAATATAATGCGAATATTTAAAAAAACATGTTATTTCTACAAATATAGAAAAGAACATGTTTTAGAAAATAATGGTCGGGGTGACAGGGATCGAACCTGCGACCTCATGGTCCCAAACCACGCGCGCTC
The DNA here is from genome assembly GCA_947632585.1 of uncultured Clostridia bacterium. Lineage (GTDB taxonomy): Bacteria > Bacillota > Clostridia > TANB77 > CAG-508 > CAG-269. The sequence continues at coordinate 4,369 of CANRPS010000055.1, read as the reverse complement.
CCAACTGCGCTACACCCCGTAAAAGTTTTTAAACACTTTTCTATAATAACATAAATTAAAGATAATTTCAAGCTTTTTAAGAAAAAATACATAAAATTTTTAATTATTTACTATATAAGTCAAATGTTCCATTTGAATATTTAAGCAATGAATCAACGAAAATACTTTTTTCAAATTTATCTGAAAAATTATATATGTCAAAAACATTCGATTTACCAGTAGAATCATAAATTGTTTTATCGATTAAACTAATAGAATTAGAAGATATTTCAACAACTTGATATATATGATTTTCAACAAGACTTTTATTTAAAAAGGAGTTTTGCTCTTTTAATAAGTCAGCTGCTGCATGTTCAATATCATTTTTTAATATATTAGACAAATTAATATCTAATATATAATTATTATTTTTTATTTTTAAAATACTATCAATATTTGCATTTTTAGGCAAGTCACTTGGCAATAATTCAATATTGCCGGGAAACATTACCATTACGATAAACATTAGCAATATAGTTACCATTTTTGGGATTTTTTCCATATATAAAATATAAATCTTCTTTATTGGAATAATCACATAAAAGATCATTTCTAATTAAATATAAATTATCTCTATATTTTGGCATAAGACCTTTTTGATTTTGAATAATTTCTATATAGGATAAATTTTTATTTTCATTTTTTTCTAAAAAATTTTCTAAATCCTTAAGAAAAGACTGAATAATTTTATTTTCTTTTATGTTATTACTTAAATTATTAAAAAAATCTAAATTCATTTATAACACTCCTATATTTATTAATTTAAAATAAATATATGAATATGAATTAAAAGTAAAAGATAGTATATAATGTTTTTAACAAAAAGGCAATAAAAAATAAAAATTTGTAATATAATACCCAAAAAATTTTATTTTTTAGTTTTTAAAGCATTAATATTTATAGAAGCAATAGGAAACAGAATAATTATGTATGGTATGATATATCTTGATTTGGCTTCCCAAAAAAGATGAAATACAAAACCACCAATAAAAATAGTAAGTAACAAAATAATATCAAAAGAAAGATTATTTCTATTTTGTATTAAAACAATAAAACAACATAAACAAATCATAATTAATATTGCTTTTTGATAAAAAGTTAGAATAGGAAGATATTTATCAAAAGAATAATTTTTAGTATTATTATTTTTAATGGCAGAATAAGTGTTCTCTGTCCACATAGATGCAAGCTTTTTAATGAAAAAATTAAAAGTATAATTTATATTTTTTGAAAAATAAATTAATCTATCTTTTATTTTATTTAAATACAAATTTTCAATATTTGGGGAACCAATTAAGGCTTCTTCAGAAATATCTTCATTATACCAACCATTTCCTCTTTTACTTTCTTCGATTCCCATAAGAAAATATGAAATGCGAGGATATGAAGGGAGGTTGGTTAAATTATATTTATAAAAAAAAGATGTTTCAATTATTTTAGAAGGAAATATAGACACACATATATATAATAAAATAACAAATAAATTTAATAAAGATATTTTAAATGATTTAAAATCTTTTATTAAGTTTATTACTAAATATAAGACTATTGCTATTATAAAAATAAGGCTATTCATTCTTATCATATATGAAATCATCATAAAAACAGATGAAAGAATAGCGTATTTTATTTTTTTAGATTCAGTATATTTCATGATAAAATATACTGAAAAAAGAGCAAAAGGCATACACAATATATCACCATATACAAACGTTGAAAGCATTAGTAAGGAAACAAAAGTAAATATAAAGCTAAATAGTCTAAAAATATTAATTTGGTAATCTTTTGATAAATGTTTGGCTATTTTATATAAAGCAATAATAGTTAAAATATTACTAATAATGTTAAAAAATCTTAAAAATTCCATTATATCAAAAGTTAATAACTTAAAAAACATAAAATAAACAAAAGCAAGAGTGATTTGTTGAGGATATGCTTTTAGGTAATTACGTATTGGGATTTTGGCATATGATTCATTAAATAAGAATTCACTAACTTTACCTCGATTCATAGCTTGTGCTAAATTACAAACATGAAGTTGATCTCCAACAACTAATGGATTCACAAAAATATTCCAAAGAAAAGTAAATAGCACATATACAATAAAAACAAAAAACAAAATAAAAAATCTTGTTTTTATTGATTTATTTTTATATAAATAACAATTAACTTTTTTAGTGATAAAAAAAACAAATAAACTAAAAAATATTAAACATATAATATATAAAAAACTATTAGAATGTATTGAAATACTTTCATTTGAACTAAGAGAGGCTGTAAACAATAAATTCAAAACAAAAACAATCAATAAAAAAAATAATCCAATAATACCAATAAACTTTTTCATTTTTTCTCCTATCTGTGAGTATTTTAACAAAAATAAGAAAAAAGGTCAAGATAAATAATATATATAAATAATATAAAAAGATCTAATTATGAGTTAGATCTTTTTATTACATGAATATTACTTAACAAATTTTAAATATGAAATTTCATTATATTCTTTTTCAGAAACAGAAGATAATGGATAATTAGCCCTATCATTAGAATTAGAAATGTAATAAATTTCATTTGATATTATTTTCGAAATTATAGCAGAATGCATAGTTGAAAAGAAAGAATGAAGGACAAGAACATCTCCAACATTGACATTGTCTTTTATAATTTCTCTATTTTCTTCAGTATTTTCTAAAGTAGTACATGAAACTCCACCTTTTCTAGACCAATAAGAAATAAAATCATTAAGTTTAAGAAAAGAACTAGAAGCATAATATAGAAATGGTTTATATGGGTCAGTTTCAAAATCATAACAAAACCATTTATTAGTTGTAGGAACTATTTTAGTAGAGCTAATTATATTAGGTGTAGGACCATCCATTTCAATTCCACCAGCAACTAAACATTGAGATACAAAATTAATACAATTATTTTCAAAACTAAGAAAATGCGGATTTCTTGTTTGAACATATTGTTCAGCATATTCTATAGCTTTTTCCACATTATAAGAATAAGGAGGCCTTTTATTAATTACTATATTATTAAAAGCATAGTAAAAAAAGTATGCTATAAGTATTGTAAAAAGAATAATTAAAGAAAAAAACAAGAAAAACTTTTTTTTCAAATTGATACCTCCTCTCCATTATAAAAAGGAAAAGCTACTAAATCAGAAACATTAGGTTGCAATATTGAGAAATTTAAGATTGCTTTAACATTAGCAAAGAGTTCTCTCACATAAGATTTTCCTCTGCCAGAATAGATAACAGGATCAGAGCAAAAGACGTCCATATTTAAATCTAGCTTATTAGCTATATAAAGAGCTCTATAACTATAAACTTCTTGAGTACAAAAAATAACGTGACCATTATTAACAAAATCTTTAACTCTTTTTAAAGTTGAAAAAGTGTTATCACCATGTAAATCAATAATAATATTTTCCTTAGGAACACCTAAGTCCACTAAATAAGAAAGCATTACTAAAGGTTCATAGCTACTCTCTTCAGAATCATAGCCACCTGAAAGGATAATTTTATCAGATTTATTTGCTTTATATAAATCATAAGCATAATCTAATCTATGTTTTAAATGTATATTTGGTTTATCATTTTTTATTTTTGCTCCGGGAACTATAATATAATCAGCAGTAGGTATGATACTAATACCTCTGGAATAATACAAGTTTGAGGAAGCAAATTTAGTTATATAGATTTTTATGATTGATATTAAAAGAAGTGTTAAAATCACAATAAAAATTATAAAAACAAATATAATTTTACAAATTTTCTTAATAATTCTTTTCATGACAATTCTCCACAAAAAATTTAAACAAAAACATTTTATCATAAAAAAATAAAGATGTATATTAAATACAAGAAATTTATTAAAAATAAAAAAGCTTTCAAATGAAAATGAAAGCTTTGGTGCAGCCAAAGGGACTCGAACCCCCAACCTCTTGGTTCGTAGCCGAACGCTCTATTATCAAAATAACAACTTTTGAAACACTTAATTTTCTAAGATTATATTTTATAAGTATTGATATTACTAAATCAGATGAATTTTTTAAAAATTTAATATAGTTTAAATAAGTTTAAGAAAAATTGAAATAGTTTATTAAAAACTCACAATTAAGGGGAAATAAGGGGAAAACATTTTTGCTTTTAGGGGAAAAACTTAATATCAATATTTTATTAAAAAATAGGGGAAAAATCAAAATATAATTTTAGAAAAAGGAGAATAGAAAGCTATGGAAAATAGAGCTATAATGCAATCTAATTTTATTATTGCAAATAGAGATTTAATAAATAAATTTGGAGTTAATTCTGCTATTTTATTA
>CANRPS010000054.1 GCA_947632585.1 uncultured Clostridia bacterium | reverse complement strand
AAAGAGAAAAATAAAAACTCTCAAATTAGCTTGAGAGTATGGTGCACCAGGAGGAATTCGAATCCCCGACCTCTCGGTTCGTAGCCGAGTGCTCTATCCAGCTAAGCTACTGGTGCATATAGTGAAAATATTTTAAATATTTTCGATATGAAATTTATATTTAAGGGGAATTTCAGGGGAAAACTTTTCACACTATCTCTTGAAATCCCTAAATATCAATATTTATAAAATTATGAGTGTGCGTTTCGTAGCCAAGTGCTCTATCCAGTTAAGCTATGGCTGCATATAAAGTTAAATAAAGATAAAACATAAATATTATATCATATAAAAAAGAAAAAAACAAGATAGAAAAAAATATATTAATTACAAAAAGTTAATGAAAAATTTTATTACAAAAATATTACAACTATATTACAAAAATATCATAAAACATGTATTCCTAGAAAAAACTGAAAAAATTTTTTTTAATGAAAAAATGTTGCAATTGCAACAGATTTTTATTATGAGTGGAATTATTATCATAACCAAGAAAACAAAAAAATAAAAGAAGAAAGATGAGGAACACAAAAATGAAAATAATAAAAAGAGATGGAAAAGTAGTAGATTACAACCCAGACAAAATAAGAATTGCAATAGGAAAAGCAAATAATGAAGTCGGAAGAAAAGAAAAAGCAACAAAGGAAGAAATAAATGATATAATAAAATATATTGAAGAATTAGACAAAAAGAGAATTTTAGTAGAAGATATACAAGATATTATAGAACAAAAACTTATGGAATTGGGTAGATATGTATTAGCTAAAAAATACATCACATATAGATATACAAGAGAATTAGTTAGAAAATCTAATACAACAGATCAATCAATAAAAGAGTTAATTGAAGGGGAAAGTGAATATTGGAATAGTGAAAATTCTAATAAAAATGCAAAAGTAATAACTACACAAAGAGATTATTTAGCAGGAATAACAAGTACAGATATAACTAGAAGATTTTTACTACCAGAAGACGTTGTAAAAGCACATGATGAAGGAATTATACATTTCCACGATGCGGATTATTTTGCACAAAATGCTTTACACAATTGTGAATTAATAAACTTAGAAGACATTTTACAAAATGGAACAATAATAAATGGAGTAATGATTGAAAAACCACACAGATTTATAACAGCAGCAACTATTGCAACACAAGTAATACTTGCAGTAACCTCATCTAGCTATGGTGGAGCAACAGTATCATTAAGTCATTTAGCTCCATTTGTAAGAAGCAGCTACGATAAATTCTACAAAAAGTATAAAGAAAGAGGAGAAACAGAAGAAAAATGCAAAGAATATGCAATGCAAGACACTAAAAAAGAAATAAATGACGGAGTACAAACATTTAACTATCAAGTAAATAGTATGACAAATACAAATGGACAAGCACCATTTTTATCAGTATGTATGTATTTAGGAGAAACAGAAGAATATAAAGAAGAATTAGCAATGATAATAGAAGAATTTTTAAATCAAAGAATACAAGGATTTAAAAATGAAAAAGGGGTATATATAACACCAGCATTCCCTAAATTATTATATGTATTAGAAGAAGATAACATCCATGAAGATAGTAAATATTGGTATTTAACAGAACTTGCTGCAAAATGTACAGCAAAAAGACTAGTACCAGATTATATATCAGAAAAGAAAATGCTAGAACTAAAAATAGACAAAAATGGTAATGGAAATTGTTATCCTTGTATGGGATGCCGTTCTTTCTTAACACCATATATTGATCCAAAAACTAATAAACCAAAATATTATGGAAGATTTAATCAAGGTGTTGTAACAATAAACTTAGTTGATGCTGCACTATCTTCAGGAAAAGATGAAGATAAATTCTGGAAAATACTTGAGGAAAGATTAGAACTATGCCACAAAGCATTAAAAATAAGACACGAAAGATTGGCAAAAGCAACAAGCGATGTTGCACCTATATTATGGCAAAATGGGGCATTAGCAAGATTACCTAAAAAAGCAAGTATACACGAATTATTACATGGAGGATATTCTACAATTTCTTTAGGTTATGCAGGCTTATATGAATGTGTAAAATATATGACAGGACATAGCCATACAGACGAAGAAATAGGAAAAAAATTCGGATTAGAAGTAATGCAGAAATTAAATGACAAATGTAAGGAGTGGAAGGCAGCAGAAGACATAGATTATAGCGTATATGGAACTCCAATAGAATCTACAACATATAAATTTGCAAAATGTTTAAAAAATAGATTTGGTGTAATAGAGGGAATAACAGACAGAGATTATATAACAAACTCTTATCATGTTCCTGTATTTGAAGAAATAGATGCTTTTACTAAACTAAAAATTGAAAGTGAATTTCAACGTTTAAGCCCAGGAGGAGCAATTTCTTATGTAGAAACACCAAATTTACAAAATAACATAGAGGCAGTATTACAAGTAATAAGATTTATTTATGACAATATAATGTATGCAGAATTAAATACAAAATCAGATTATTGTCAAAAATGTGGATATGATGGAGAAATTTTAATTGATGATAATATGGAATGGTATTGTCCAAATTGCGGAAATAGAGATCATGATACATTAAATGTAGCAAGAAGAACATGTGGATATATTGGAACGAATTTCTGGAACAAAGGAAGAACTCAAGAAATAAAAGAAAGAGTAATACATTTAGATAACAAAGATGATGTTAGCGAAACAGCATAAATATTAGCTTAGAGGAGTAAAACAATGAGATATAATAAAATTAGAAAAATGGATATAGCAAATGGACCAGGAGTTAGAGTGTCAATATTTGAACAGGGATGTACATTTAATTGTAAAAATTGTTTCAATCCAGAAACTCACGACTTTAATGGTGGAAAAGAATTTGATGAAAATGCAATGAACAGAATAATAGAATTGTGTGATGATGAAAATATAAAGGGATTATCTATTTTGGGTGGAGAACCAATGCATCCTAAAAATATAGAAGGAACAACAAAAATTGCAAAAACATTTAAAGAAAAATTTCCAAATAAAGATATATGGGTATGGTCAGGATTTAAATTTGATACAGATTTAAAAGATAAGGAAGTAATGAAATATATTGATGTTTTAGTAGATGGCCAATATGTAGATGCTTTGAGAAATCCAAGCCTTAAATGGAAAGGTTCATCAAACCAAAGAGTAATAGATGTAAAGAAAAGTCTAGCAGATGGGAAAATAAATTTATTATAAAACTAAAAGCGACATTTTAATGTCGCTTTTTTCTATATTTCTTGTTTTAGTTTTTCTAAAATATTTTTTAAATCATCTTCAAAAATAGTTCCTTTTGCTAAATCTATAAACCAAGCTTCACTTTCTTTTATATATCTTTTTTTAAAATCAAGAGAAGCTAAATGTGTTTCAGATAAATTATGCAATCTATCAGCAAGCTTTACCATCTTAGCTAAATCATTATTACTTATGCGATTTATATAATCAGACATATTATATCCCGGTTCTTTTGTTAATAACTTTACAGCATCGGCAATTTCAACATTGGTTAAATTAACAATATCTTCATATGTGGTATCAGTATCTTCTAATAAGTCATGAAATAATCCAACAAGTTGATACTTTTTAGAAAATCCCTTTTTTTTCAAAATATTAGCAACTTCAACAGGATGTAAGTAATAAGGAGTACCTTGTTTTCTTATTTGACCAGAATGTTTATTTTTTATATATGCTATAGCTTCGATTAATTTCATATTTTTCTCCTATTTATTATTTAATAATAAACATTTTATCATTAAATAAATTGATATTCAATAAAATTTAAAATATTGACTTTTTTATAATTAACTATATAATAATAAAAATATCAAACTATATAGAGGTAAGCTATGGAAGATTATTTTGAAAATTTAAATGGATTTATAAAACAATATTTTAATATTTTGTCAGATGAAATACCAGATTTTTTACCTAAATATATTAATACTCCAGAACTACAAAAACAAGATAAAATTAGTGTGTCATGTGGAAGCTATTATACAAAACTATTTAATACTAAATTATGGTACTCAAGCTTAAATCATAGTGTAGCAGTAGCATTAATTATATGGCATTTTACAAAAGACAAAAAACAGACTCTTGCAGGATTATTTCATGATATTGCAACTCCTGTATTTAAGCATTGCATTGATTTTGTGAATGGAGATTATGAAAAACAAGAATCCACAGAAGAATTAACTTTTAAGGTTTTAAGGGATTCAAAAGAAATTACTGAATTACTAAAAAAAGATAAAATTAAATTAGATGAAGTATCAAATTATCATATATACAAAATAGCAGATAATGATACTCCTAAGCTTTCAGCTGATAGATTAGAATATACACTTTCAAATGGATTAGGAGTAAGAAAATCTATTTTGAGTTTAGAAGATGTAAGAAATATTTATAAAAATATAAAAGTGCTAAAAAATGAAGAAGAGGAAGATGAATTAGGCTTTGTAAATCAAAGAGCAGCAGAAAAATTTGTAAATGTGGCGGTTGAATTACAAACACAAGAATATGTATCAAATGCAATGAAATTAAGTATGCAGTTTTTAGCAGATATTATGAAAGAATTGAGTAAACAAAACTTTATATCAAAAGATGATTTATATAATCTATCTGAAAATGAAGTTATAAATATTATCAAAAATTGTAAAGACAAAAACATATCAAGTTCTTTTGAAAAGTGGGAAAATACCACTAAAATAGGAGAAAGCGAAGAAATTGTACCAAATAAATATTGTAGAAGTATAAATGGGAAATTAAGATATATAGTCCCACTTGTAGAAAAAGATAATAAAATTATAAGGATAGATAAAATATCAGAAAAAGCAAAACAAAATATAAATTATTGTATAAATTATAGAACAAAAAAATATGCATATTTTGATTTTAATAATATATAAAAATAATAAAAAAACATTATCAATATATTAATATTTGATAATGTTTTTTATTATAGAAATTTTATGTTTATACGTTTTTAATACAAAAAAGTACTATACAAATCCGTATAGTACTATCTTGGTGAACCAAAACTTTCTAAACCCGAATCCCATATATTTAGAAAATGGAATAATAATATATTTTTATTATTCATAATGTCCTTTGCATTGAACGACTTCTATTTCTTCATTATTTATTCTATAAACTAATCTATTAACATCGTCTATTCGTCTGCTCCAATAACTACTTAAATTTCCTTTTAAGGGTTCAGGTTTTCCAATTCCTTCATATTTATTTCGCCCGAATATCTGATAGTAATAAATTTATTCTTTTTAAAGTTTTTTTGTCTT
>CANRPS010000053.1 GCA_947632585.1 uncultured Clostridia bacterium | reverse complement strand
TCATGCATTTTTCAATGTACTAAAAAAATTTTAATTTTTTTCTATTTTTCTATTGACTTCATATAGTTAGTCTTTTATTGATTAATTATTTTTCTAATAAATATCCATATATACTATAGTAAGAAATTTCTTTTGTGAAATTGTTATATGTGATTGAAAAGTCTGTTAGCAAGATTTTTTTATTGTCTAGCTGAATTTCATTTTCATATTCAAAATAACTATCAATAGTTCTTGCATGTTCTATATATTCTTTTATTTTATATGATATATTAAGATTAAATTCTAATCCTCCATCTGTTTCAAATTTAATATAATCATTTAATAAATCATCTATTGTTTCTTCCAAATAACTACTATTTGATTTTATTTTATGTAATTTTTTATATCCCTCTACATCAATTTCATCTATATCTTTTCTTGCATAAATATATATCATTTGGTCATTTTGTTTTAAGGATAAAACATTATTTTTATCTTTAAGTTTTAGTTCATTTTCTATAAATCTTTCATCTTCTTTTGAAATATAGTTTTTAGCTTCAATTGATTGCTTTAAGTAATTATAGCCACCATAAATTTTAACTATTTCTTCATCTGTATATTCTTGCTTCTTAGTATATATTCTCATATTTCTTTGTTGACTTAAATTAGATAATGTTACCATATTTATATATGGTACAATAGTTGAAATTATAGTGAGTATTGCAAATACTATAAATATATTTCCAATTTTTTCTTTGTTTTTTAAATATATAATTGTATAAATTATTTCAAATATAATTACCATTACACATAAATATCTTGATATAGTTACTCCATTTGTAATTATTCTTACTCCTATTGCATAAATTTGTAAAAATATAAATGGAATAAAAAGTATTGGCAATTTATTGTTTATTGTATCAAATAAGCTTTCTTCTTTAAATGATTGAATCATTGTCCATGTAGGAAGTCCTACTACAAATAAAGCTGTTAATATTCTAAATATTTGATTTGATGGAATATCACGAAGTAATATTATTTTTATAATATACATGTATATTATTGCAAAAGCTAATATAACTAATGTACCCAATACATATTTTATTACTATTTTTGCAAATTTTCCATTTTCTTCTTCTGGATTACAAAAATTGTAAATCATTGTTGGTATATAATATAAGCCTGTTAAAAGTATTTCTACTCTTAAAATTAATAAATATCCTTTTCCACCCAAAATTAGATATACAAATATTGCAAAAACTATTGCAAGTCCAATTGCAAATATTCCATATATCAAATTTGTCTTAAAGATTTTTATAAATGTTTTAAAAATATACTCATTAAATGTTTTTCCCGACTTTTTATAATTATAATATATTCCTATTACCCATACTACTAATAAATAACATATCATAACTCTACTAAGTCTAAATAAAAATAAGTCATTTGCCATCCATAAAAAGTTATTTTTTATGTTCATTCCCCATGTAAAAAATATTCCTAAAATACTAGAAATTACATAATAAATAAATTTATTTTTAGCATTTCCGAGATTTTAATGTTTCAATTAGAAAAGCCCCACTAGAAAATATTACTATAAACATAGTTAAATTTTCTATAATCTTTTCACTTAAGAAATCGTTTTCCAAGTTTATTGCATAAATTATAGTTAATATTAATATTGGTATTATTGTAAACGGAAATTTTTCTATTGATTTCTTTAGTATTTCGAATAATCCAAGGATTTTTTCCTTTAATTTACTCATAACTAAACTATCCCCTTTTTAAATTTATTTTTTTACAACTATATTAAATATTTTTCCAGGTACATATATTTCTTTTACAACATTATTTTTACTTAATAAATCTATAACTTGTTCATTTGATTTTATCTTATTTAAAATTTCGTCATTTGAATCATTTACATTTATAGTTACACACAATTTTAATTTTCCATTTACTTGAATTGGAATATCTTTTGTTCCACCTTTCATTTCATTTTCTTTTATTTCAGGCCATTTTTCTTTATGTATTGATGTTGTATGTCCTAAAGTTTCCCATATTTCTTCTGTAAAATGAGGTGCAAGTGGTGCTAAAAGTTTGATATATGTTTCTATAGTTTCATAAAAAACTTTTTCATTTATTTTGTCATTTTCTTTTATATAATCATTAATTTTATTTAAAAGCTCCATACTTTTTGCAACTGCTGTGTTAAAATGGAAATTATCTATATCTTCTCCAATAGATTTTATACATAGGTTTTTAAATCGAAGTAAGTCTTCTTCTTTTTCTCCTATTTCAGAATTGTTTTCTTTTCCTTTATATTTTAATGCTGTTTCGATTAATTTTTCTATTCTTGAAAAATATCTAACCATTGAATCAATTCCTTTTTCATCCCATGGTCCACCTTGTTTATATTCAAATCCAAACATTAAATACATTCTAAATACGTCTGATCCATATTTATCAACATATTCGTCAGGAGATACTGTATTTCCTTTACTTTTACTCATTTTATTTCCATCAGGTCCTAAAATAAGTCCTTGATGTATTAATCTCTTAAATGGCTCATCAAAACTTAAAAATCCTAAATCTCTTAATGCCTTTGTCATAAATCTTACATAAATCAAATGCATTGCAGCATGTTCTTTTCCACCAACATAGCAATCAATAGGTGCCATTTTGTCGATTGTTTCTTTGTCAAATGCTTTCTCATTGTTTTTTGCATCTGGATATCTTAATTCATACCATGATGAACATACAAATGTATCTAAGGTATCTGCTTCTCTTAATGCATGACCACCACAATTTGGGCAAGTACATTCCATAAATTCTTTTGATTTTTTAAGTGGTGACTCTCCATCTGGTTTGAATTCAACATCATATGGAAGAAGTACTGGCAAATCTTTTTCTGGTACTGGAACTATTCCACATTTATCACAATATATGATTGGAATAGGGGCACCCCAATATCTTTGTCTTGATACTAACCAATCTTTTAATCTATAGCTTATTGTTTTTTTGCCAAGTCCTTTTTTAGCAAGCTCTTCTATTATTTTTTCTTTAGCTTCACTCGAAGTTAATCCATTATATTTTTCACTATTTATTAATATTCCATAATCATGGAAAGGAAGTTTCCTATCTTCATCTCCCTCTATCTTTATAACACTTTTTATTGGTAAATTATATTTTTTTGCAAATATAAAATCTCTTTCATCATGTGCAGGAACTACCATTACAGCACCTGTTCCATAATCTTCTAATACATAATCTGCTATCCAAATTTCTACTTTTTCATTATTTATAGGATTTATTGCATATGCTCCTGTAAATACTCCTGTTTTTGGTCTTTCAGTAGATAATCTGTCAATTTCATTTAATTTTGCAGTTTCTTTTATATAATTTTCCACTGCTTCTTTTCTATCAGGTGTTGTTATTTTTTTAACTAATTCACTTTCTGGTGCTATTACAACACAAGTTACACCATAAATTGTATCTACTCTAGTTGTAAATACATTAAACTCAAAATCTCCTTTTTCTCCTTTAAATGTAACTTCTGCTCCTTCTGATTTTCCTATCCAGTTTGTTTGAATTTTTTTTGTTGGCTCTGGCCAATCTAATTTATCTAAATCTTGTAATAATTCTTCTGCATAATCTGTTATTTTGAAAAACCATTGTGCTAATTTTTTTCTTTCAACTAAAGTTCCACATCTTTCACATTTTCCATCTATTACTTGTTCATTTGCTAAAACTGTTTTACAACTATCACACCAATTTACAGGGGCTTCTTTCTTATATGCTAAACCTGCTTTATATAGTTGTAAAAATAGCCATTGAGTCCATTTATAATAATTTGGCATACAAGTTTCTACAGAATAATCCCAATCATAACTTCCGCCCATTTCATCTAATTGCTTTTTCATTGTTTCTATATTTTTTAAAGTTGAATCTTCTGGATGTATACCAGTTTTTATTGCATAATTTTCTGCTGGAAGTCCAAATGCATCAAATCCCATTGGATGAAATACATTATATCCTTGCATAGATTTAAATCTTGCAAATGAATCCGCTGGAGCAAAATTAAACCAATGTCCTAAATGAAGTTTTGCACCTGATGGATATGAAAACATTTCCATTGTATAAAATTTTTTTCCTTCTTTTTTAGGATCATATTTGTATATTTCTTCTTCTTTCCATTTTTTTTGCCATTTTTGATCTACTTTTTTTGAATATTCCATTTTGTACCTCCATAGAATAGTTTTAATTTTCTTCACTATTTTACCTCAATTTTTAAGTTTTTGCAATAAAATATAAGAATTTTAGTGTAAAAGATAATTTTATTTAAATCAAAATTCAAGAGAGCCAACAAAATTTGTCAGCTCTCTTGTTTCTTAGGGGATTAGATAGGCTTAGCTATCGATTCCAGCCGCCTTCTCGCCTCCCTTTGAATGAGTTTGTTCCTGTCATTCCAAGTCCTGTCGACCAGAACCTTTACACTGACAGAGCTGTTTTTTACAACAGCCAGGCGAACCTTCGGATCAACATGCCTTGAAAGGATTGTCAGAACCTTGGTTGAGGTGGTCTTTGCAGCAATTTTCGATGAAATGCCCATCAGTCGTTCCCCCTAATTTTTTCTCTGCTCCCAATATTTTGGGAACACTTTTATTATACCACATTTTATTAAAAATTTCAATAAATAACGCAAATGAGAGAGGATTCAAAAAATCCCCTCTCGTTTGATTTCGATTCACATCATGCCCTTGCGAAACCTGTCGAGCTTCAGAAGTTCTTCCTTAGCCTCATCACGAACGATCCTTTCCGGGTCGTTCACATAGACGTCGAGCAAAACTCTTACACTCGTGCGTTGGTTTCTGATCGCGGCCATTCGGACTTTCATGTCCTCATGTTTTGCCAGCTTGGCTAAAATTTGCCGAGCAGTCGTCGTCTTTGCGAGTTCTTCCCATGACATGTTCTCTTCCATCGAAATTCCTCCCTTGGCTACAGCCAATGAATTTGCTTCCCCAAATCTTTGGGTAACATATATATTATATCATAATTTTACATAAACTTCAAATTTCATTATCTTTTTATTACAAATAAAGATTATGATTTCATTCTATAATGTCCAGAAATTGGCTTATAATTTACATATATTTCTAAAACATCCTCCCGAGTTTGCCACTTAATCGAAAAATTTTTTTTGTTTTTTGCAAGTAAACACTTGCTTTTTTTATATTTTATTGTTATAATCTTTTTGTCGGTATATAAGTATATGTTATATTACAAAGGAGAAAATTTTTATGTATGTAGAATGCTTTAAAAATAATGGTATTGATTATCTTAGATTAGTTCAAAGCAATAGAGTAGAAAATTCTAAAGGTGTAAAAACAGCTAGAAAAAAAGTTATATATAATATTGGTCCACTTTCAAAATTTGATGACGGAAAACCAGATTATATT
>CANRPS010000052.1 GCA_947632585.1 uncultured Clostridia bacterium | reverse complement strand
TAGATTAAAATCAAACAAAAAATATGAGACTACAAATTAATGTAGTCCCATAGATTCTTTTTTCAGTGTCCACTAAACGGGGTTCACTTCAAAATTTAACTGGTTCTTTTTTTATAAAATTCAGCAATTAATTTATCTAATTTAACACTTAGTTCATATATTTCGTCATAATCCTTGCCTTCTTCTATGCTTTTATTCAATTTATCTCTTAATTTACAAATTTCATCATTTAACATTTAGTATCTTCTCCCCTTTTAGTCATAAAATTTATTTTTTCTATTTTTTTGTTACATATATTACTAAATTAACACATTTTTTTTCGATAGTCAAGTATTTTTAAGTAGTTTGTCTGTATTTCGTAAGCCTTTATTTTACTTAGTTTGATAGTATTTTTCATAATATATTATTTTACGACAGAAAGGACCATTTTATCTTCTTTAAAAACATTTTTTATAAGCTCATTTGTATAATTTATATCTATTGTTTCTATTTCTTCTAAATAGTCAAAAGAATTTATATCTTTCATAAAATCTGATAAAAATGTTCTTGCTATATCTGTAACATCATTATATTGTTTTATCATATTTCCATATATTAATTTCTTTGTTCTCTCTAAATCTTCTATGTTTAATCCTTTTTCCTTAAATTCATTTATTTTATTTTTTACTTTGCTATATAATTCATCCGGATTATTTGCACTTCCTGTAATTAAAATATGTGCATAGTCTTCTCCAAATTCAAATGAAAGTTCTGGTACTTCAAATATATTTCCATCATGATATAATTCTTTATATAGACTTGAGCTTTCTCCAAGTAAAATGCGAAGTATAATTTCTATTCCTAATGAAGTTTTTACTTGTTCTCTTTTTGTCAATGGAATACATTTTATGCCTATCGTATAAAGAGGTTTACTTACATTCATTTTCTGTTCTACTTTTGATTTTACAATTCCCTCTTCTTCTGTTTCATAAATTCTTTTTATTTCTCCTGTTTGACTCTTTTCTATTAATCTTTTCTTTATTTCTTCTATTAAATTTTCCGGGATAAAATCTCCACTTATTACCATACACATATTGCTTGGATTATAAAATGTATTATAGCATTTATACAAAATTTCTTTATCAATACCTTTTATAGTCTCTATTGTTCCTGTTATATCAAGTTTTACAGGATTTGTATGATACATAGCTTCTAAAGTATTTAAATATACTTTCCATTCTGGGTAATCATCATACATTTGGATTTCTTGACCAATTATTCCTTTTTCCTTTTCTACATTTTTATCTGTAAAATAAGGATGTTGAACATAATCCATAAATTCATCTAATGCTTCATAGAAGTTATCTGTACATTCATATAAATATGCGGTATGGTCATTTGTGGTATATGCATTTGCTGATACTCCAATTGCTGTTAAAGTATCTAAACTATTTGTTCCATTAGGTTGTTCAAATAATTTATGTTCTAGAAAATGTGCAACTCCCTTTGGTACTTCTGTTACGTTTTCTTCTCCTGGTACTATAAATTTATTGTCATTTGAGCCATAATGTGTTCCCCATATTATATATTTTTTTTGTATTCCTTTTTTGGGTATTATCATTATAGTTAATCCATTTTCTAATTTTTCAACATATAATGTTTCTTTAACTTTTGAATTATAAATAGTTTGCATTATAAAAATCTCCTTCTATTATAATTTACACATTAATTTCTTAAAAAATAAATTGTATTAATTCTTACTTTTTGTGCTATTTTTAAAATATCATCTTTTGTTACTCTATTTATATTTTGTTTATACTCATCTAAAGTCTCATTAGATGAAGTAAGTTCTTGTCCTAAAAAATATATTATTGAAGTATCTTGCTCATCTTCTATTGAATTTATTTGAGATATTATTCCGTTTCTTTTCATTTTCTATTTGTTCTTCTGTAAAATCACCATTTTTCATATCTTCAATCTGTTTTCTTATTATCTTAATTGCTTTTTCAAAATTGGTGATTTCTATTCCGGCATTTATAAAAATATTACTTTTATATCTAACATAGTTTGAAGCAGCAGTATATGCTAAGCTTTCTTTTTCTCTTACATTTTGGAATAATTTTGAAGTTGCACTACCTCCAAGAAGGCTATTATAAAGCATTGCTTCACATCTTAAATTATCATCTTTTAAATCCTCTTCAGTAAATAAAATATCACATCCAATTACTATTTTTCCCTGAACCACATCCATTTTTTCTTCTATACTATTTTCTTTGATTTCTTCTTTTATTTCTATATCATTTACATTATAGGTTGCATTTCTTGGATTTAAATTTTTTATATTTTCATTTTGAGAAATAAGTTCCATAACCTTTTTTTCATCTGTATTACCTGATATAAAAATATCTATTTTACATTCTTGTATTATTTTTTTATAATACTCATATAAATTTTTATTATTAATTTTCTCTAAATCTTCTATATATCCATATCTATATAATCCAGCTGGTTTTCCTTTATACATTTCTTCTATGCATCTAGTTCTTGCATATAATGCTTTATTATCTACTTTTCCTTTTATTTTTTGTTTAATATTTTCTTTCTCTTGATCTACATATAATTCTTTAAAATTTCCGTCTTCAAGATATGGATTAAATACTATTTCTGTTATTTTTTCTATGCTATTTTTTAGCATGTCTGTACTATCATTTGGTAAAAATTCATCATTTACACTTTCTAAATAAAATTTTAGTATATGATTATCTCCAGTTTTATTTATTCCTGCATCAAAAGTTGCTCCATACATTTCCTCTAATGTTTTACTTATCTCTTCTTGAGTTGGCATATTTTTTGAGCCTCTTCTTAATACAGCTGAAAGTACAGCATTATATGTTACATATTCTCTAGTTAATGGTATTGTTAAAAATATAGCTATCAAATTTGTTTTAAATTTATTTGTACTTATATTATGGATTGTAATTCCATTTTTTAATTCTTGTTTTTTATGTTCCAAATTTCCTCATCCCTTCTTAATTAAATATAATTTAGTATACTACAAATTTTATTTATTATTCAAGTCATATTCTAAAATTTTCCTTTTAGTTTGTCATAAAGTTAATTTTTCTTCATATAAATTACTAAAAGTTAAGTACAAACATTTTGTACATTGGGAGGTAAAACAAATGGAAAATCTCGGATTATACCAAGACATTGCTAAGAGAACAGATGGCGATATATATGTTGGGGTTGTAGGTCCTGTAAGAACACGGAAAATCAACTTTTATTAAAAAATTTATGGATTTACTTGTAATACCTAATATAGATAATGATTACAAAAAAGAGCGTACTAAAGATGAACTTCCTCAAAGTGCTGCAGGAAAAACAATAATGACAACTGAACCTAAGTTTGTACCAAACGAGGCAATTGAAATTACAATAGATAATAATTTAAAACTTAAGACACGTTTAGTAGATTGTGTTCGGTTATTTAGTTCCTAATAGCATAGGATATTTAGAGGATGATAAGCCTAGAATGGTAAAAACACCTTGGTCTGACCTAGAAATTCCATTTGAACAGGCAGCTGAAATTGGAACTAAAAAAGTTATTGAAGAACATTCTACAATTGGCATATTAATCACGACAGATGGAAGTTTTACAGATATCGAAAGAGAAGATTATGTTCATGCAGAAGAAAGAGTTGTTAATGAGATAAAAGCAATAAATAAACCATTTATTATGCTTTTAAATTCCAGTCATCCTGAAAATTCTGATACTAAAAATTTAGCAAAGGAACTTTCTCAAAAATATGATGTAACTGTTATGCCAATTAATTGTGCAGAACTTGATATTTCAGATATAACTAATATACTTTCTAAAATTTTATATGAATTTCCTATAAGTCAAGTTAATTTTTCTTTCCCTAAATGGATTAATGGATTAGATTTTTCACATCCTTTAAAACAAGAACTATTTAAGGAAGTTTCTGATGCTTTTCAAAATATTTCTTTATTAAAGGAAGCTTCATCTTGTGTAAATGCAATTAATCATACCAATATTATTAGTAAAACTCAAATTGATAATATCGAACTTGGTTCTGGTAAAGTAAATGTTTCTGTTGTTTTAAAAAATGATTTATTTTATCAAGTATTGACTCAAATGACAGGTGTTCATGTATCTAATGAAGGTGATTTGTTTGCAATTATGAGCGAACTTTCAGAGACTAAAAAGAAATATGATAAAATAGCTTGTGCTTTAGATGAAGTTAATCGTAAAGGTTATGGTATCGTCACACCTTCTATTGATGAATTAATTTTAGATGAGCCTCAAATGGTAAAACAGGGTTCTAGATTTGGTGTTAAACTTAAAGCTACTGCTCCTAGTCTTCATATAATAAAAGCTAATATAGAAACTGAAGTTTCTCCTATTGTTGGTTCTGAAAAGCAATCAGAAGAATTAGTTAATTACTTACTTTCTGGATTTAAAGATGATCCACTTAAAATTTGGAATTCTAATATTTTTGGTAAAAGCCTGCATGAACTTGTTAATGAAGGACTTCAAACTAAACTTGCTAAAATGCCAGAAGAAGCACAAATGAAATTACAAGAAACACTAGAAAGAATCGTTAATGAAGGTAGTGGTGGATTAATTTGTATTATATTATAGAATAAATATAAGCCCCTATGTAGGGGCTTTATTAGTTTTTATAATTAATTTTCTTTTAATATTTGTTCTAAATCTTTCTTCAATTCCGGAATATCATTTTGAATAATATCCCAAATAAATTCTCATTTATTTATTCAATTTCCTCTTTTTTTATTTTTAATTTGTTTTAAACTATTTTTAGTTAAATTTTCATAATTTGTTTTTTCGGCAATTTTTCGTCCAATCTTTCACTACCCACTTGTGCTAATCATAATTTAAAAGGTTCTACATTTGGTGAAGGTATTGATTGAATAATTCTCAATATTCCTTTTGTATTTACTATTCGTATCTTTCTATTTTTTCCAGCTTTAGCAGTCATTTCAACTAGGGTACAAATTGTACCCTAGTTGTTATTCAACTCTACATCTCTAGTTTTAAGCTTTTTTATGTATTGTTTGACATCTGCAGAGTCTGTAAAAATATAAGTCCCTAATATAGGGACTTTATTAGTATTTATAATTAATTTTCTTTTAATATTTGTTCTAAATCTTTCTTCAATTGTGAAATATCATTTTTAAATAAAATTTAATTTTATTACTTCATAATCTTTTCCTTATCTTTCATAAACTACAACTCCTGTTTTCTTTATTTCCTTGTCTATTGGTGAATCAATTATAATTTCATATTTTTCATATCCATCAATTTCTTTTTGCAATTTTTCTTGTATTTCGTATATCATAAATAAAAAGATTTTTTAATAAAATTATAGGTATATTTATATTAATCCTTTTCTTCAACTATTTCAAAATCAATTTGTCTTAACATCTTACTTGCATCTATTACACGAATTCGTACGATATCACCTATTTTATATGTTTTTCTTGTATGTTCTCCTATTAATTCTTTTCTATCTTCATCATAAATAAAATATTCATTTCCTAAATCTTTAAATCCAACTAAACCTTCAATTGTATTTTCTAGTTCTACAAACATACCAAATGAGGTTATACTTGATACAACTCCTTGATATTCTTCTCCAATGTGTTTTTCCATGTATTCCGCTTTTTTTATCTTTTCCGCTTCTCTTTCAGTTTTAGTTGCAATTTTCTCTCTTTCAGAAGAATTTATTGCAGCTTCTTTTGCTTGTACTTTATA
>CANRPS010000051.1 GCA_947632585.1 uncultured Clostridia bacterium | reverse complement strand
GATGATGTATTATTTGGTGAAATTTGGAGTAGAGAGGATAAATTATCTTTAAGAGATAGAAGTATGATAACAATATCAGCTTTAATGGCAGAAGGAATGTTTCCACAATTAAAATCTCACCTAATACTTGGTAAAAAACATGGAATAACAAAAGAAGAAGCTGTAGAAATAGTAACACATCTTGCATTTTATTGTGGATGGCCAAAAGCATGGAGTGCTTTTCCATTAATAGATGAAGTATATAAAGATGAATAATTCTAAAAAACATTTACTAAAAAGTAAATGTTTTTTTAAAATTTAATAAAAAATTGTAATAAATTAAAAAGAAATAACACTTATATAATAGGAAAGGAGGGAAACCATGCAGGATATTGAAGAAATATATATAAAATATTCAAAAACAGTATATAAATACATTCTATTTTTAAGTAATGGAAATAAAGATTTAGCAGAAGAAATAACAAGTGAAACATTTAAGATAGCAGTAGAAAAAATAAATACTTTTAAAGGAAAATGTAAAGTTTCTGTATGGTTATGTCAAATTGCAAAATTTCTATGGTATAAGGAGATAAAATATAAAAATAAAATTAAATTTGAAGAATTACAAGAAATAGAAGACTTTCAAGAAGTAGAAGATGCTGTAATACAAAAAGAAGAAAAATTGGAAATATATAAACAAATTCAAAAATTAGATGAAAAAACAAAAGATGTTATGTATTTAAGATTAATTGGAAATTTAAATTTTGATGAAATAGGAGAAATTATAGGTAAAACTCGGAAATTGGGCAAGAGTAACATATTATAGGGGAAAACAAAAAATAAAGGAGGAAGAAAATGGAAGAAAAACAAGAATGTGAAATAGTTAAAGACCTATTATTAAATTATATAGATGAAACATTATCTAGCACTTCAACAAAATTTGTAAAAGATCATTTAGAAAAATGTGAAGAATGTAAAAAAATTTTAGAAGATATGAAACAAGATCTTGAAGAAACAGAAAAAGATAAAGAAGAAAAAAATGTTGATTATTTGAAAAATGTAAGACGAAAAATTAACAAAAAAAATATATGCATAATTATTATAGGTGTAATATTATCGACAATATTGTGTATTAATGCTATAGTATTAATAAATTATAATAAGTTGGCTGGAAATATGGAAATATATTTAAATGATGACATAACAGAAGAAGAATTAAATAGTATAAAAAATGCAATATTACATTTGGATAAAAATGCAAAAATTTTATATATTTCAAAAGAAGATAAATGGAAAGACTTAGAAGAACAATTTAAAGACAATAAAAAAGCAATAGAGGGAGTCAAAATAGATATATTACCAGCATCATATAAAATTGAAACGAAACTTCAATATATAAATGAAATAGAAGAAAGAATAAGTGAAATTAATGGTATAAAAGTGATAAAAACCAATAAAGACTTAAATCCATATGAATTGTTAATGGAAAAAATATTAAATAATAAATAATTTTATTAAGCAAGTAGTTTAAAAACTATTTGCTTTTTTTTACCTATTCCTTGCAAGAAATATTAAATTATGTTATGATATCGTGGGTAAAAAATATATATTATTAAAGGAAAATTTAGGAGGAAAAAATGATAAAAAAATTAGCAAAATGTATAGGCGAATATAAAAAAGAAACAATATTAACTCCAATATTTGTAGGAATTGAATGTGCATTTGATGTTATAATACCATTTTTAATGGCATATTTGATTGATAATGGAATAAACAAAGGAAATGGAAAAGTTATAATTGGAATAGGAATATTGCTAATTATATGTTCATTTATAGCAATATTTACAGGAGCTAAATCTGGAGATTACTCTGCGAAAGCAACAGCAGGATTTGCAAAAAATTTAAGAAAGAAAATATATTATAATGTACAAGATTTTTCATTTTCAAATATAGACAAATTTTCAACATCGAGTATTGTAACAAGACATACAACAGATATAAACAATGTACAAAATGCATTTCAAATGATAATAAGAATGGCTGTAAGATCACCTCTTATAATTATATTTTCATTAATAATGGCTTTTGTAATAAATATAAAACTTGCTTTAATATTTTTAGTTGCAGTGCCACTATTAGGATTTGGTTTATATTTTATTGCAACAAAAGCACATCCTATATTTGAAAAGGCGATTTCTATATATGATAAATTAAATAATACAGTCCAAGAAAACGTAAGAGGAATTAGAGTTGTAAAATCATTTGTAACAGAAGATGAAGAAATAGAAAAATTTGACAAAACATCTAAAATAATATATGAAGAATTTTCAAGAGCAGAAAGAATAGTTGCCTTAAATAGTCCACTAATGCAATTTACTGTGGCGACAATTATAGTACTTATCTCGTGGTTCGGAGGAAAAGAAATTGTAGGAAATAATTTAACAACAGGAGAATTTACAAGTCTGATATCATATGCTATGCAAATATTAATGTCATTGATGATGCTTTCTATGGTGCTTGTTTCTATAATGATTTCTAGAGCATCTGGGGAAAGAATAGTAGAGCTTATGGATGAAAAAAGTAATTTAGTAAATAAAGAAAATCCAATAAAAGAAGTTAAAGATGGTTCTATTGTCTTTGAAGATGTTAATTTTAGTTATGTAAATGATGAAAATAAATTATGTTTAAAAAATATAAATTTAAATATTAAATCTGGAGAAACAATTGGGATTATAGGAGGAACAGGGTCTTCTAAAACTACTTTGGTTCAATTAATACCAAGACTTTATGATGTAACAAGTGGTATTGTTAAAGTAGGTGGAATTGATGTTAGAGACTATGATATAAAATCATTAAGAGATAAAGTTGCAATGGTTTTACAAAAAAATGAATTATTTTCAGGTACAATAAAAGATAACTTGCGTTGGGGAAATGAAAATGCAACAGATGAAGAAATAATAAATGCTTGTAAATTAGCCCAAGCTGACGAATTTATTAAAACATTTCCTGAGGGCTATGATACTTTTATTGAACAAGGTGGAACTAATGTATCAGGAGGGCAAAAACAAAGACTATGTATTGCAAGAGCTATACTAAAAAAACCTAAAATACTTATTTTAGATGATTCAACAAGTGCGGTAGATACTAAAACAGACAGCTTAATAAGAAAAGCTTTCAAAGAAGATATACCAAATACAACTAAAATTATTATAGCTCAGAGAATATCATCTGTAGAAGATGCTGATAAAATAATTGTTTTGGATAATGGAGAAATAACATCTATTGGAACACATGAAGAATTACTTACTTCGTCAAATATTTACAAAGAAGTATATTATTCACAAGTAAAAGGAGGCGAAGAATAAAATGGAAAAAACAAAGAGACAAAAAATAGATTTTAAAGTTTTAGGAAGAGTCCTAAAATATCTTGCTAAAAATTACAAGCTAAGATTATTTTTCGTAATTATATCCCTTTTATTAAGTATAGCATCATCTGTTTATGCAAATTTATATTTACAAACACTAGTAGATGATTATATTATTCCACTTGTTGGTATGGAAAATCCAACTTATACACTTCTTTTAAAAGCAATTACAACAATGATTACAATTTATGGAGTTGGAGTTATTGCAAGCTTTTTATCGAGTAGATTAATGGTAAAAGCATCAGAAGGAACATTAAAAGAAATTCGTGATGAGATGTTTGTTAAAATGCAAAAATTACCAATAGAGTATTTTGATACACATTCACATGGAGATATAATGAGTAGATATACAAATGATACTGACACATTAAGCCAAATGATATGCCAAAGTATACCAGAAATGTTTTCTGTTATTACAACTATTATTGTAATATTTATAGCAATGATTATAACTAATATTTATCTTACATTAGTTGTATTGGTATTTTTAGGAATAATATTAAGTGTTAGTAAATTTATGACATCAAGAAGCGGAAATTATTTTGCAAAACAACAACAGGCGGTTGGTAAATTAAATGGATATATTGAAGAAATGATAAATGGTCAAAAAGTTGTAAAAGTATTTTGTTATGAAGAAAGAGCTAAAGAAAGATTTAATAAATTAAATGAAGAATTAGCAGAAAACGTTTACAATGCAAATAAATTTGTTAATTGCATAGGACCTGTTAATGGAAATTTGGGAAATACATTATATGCAGTACTTGCAATTGTTGGTGGATTACTTGCAATTAATGGAATAGGAAATGTTACAGTTGGTATGATAGTTGCATTTTTACAATTAAGTAAAACTTTTATAAGACCAATAAATCAAATTTCTCGTCAATTAAATTCAATTGTTATGGCAATTGCTGGAGCCAAGAGAATATTTGAACTTATGGATGAAGCTCCTGAAGAAGATAAAGGTTATGTTACTTTAGTAAATGTAACAGAAGAAAATGGAAATTTGATAGAAACTAAAGAAAGAACAGGGAAATGGGCTTGGAAATATCCTCATAAAGATGGAAATATAGAATATATTAATTTAGCAGGTCATATTGAATTCTATAATGTGGATTTTTCTTATGACAAAGAAAAAAAGGTTTTACAAGATATTAGTTTATATGCAAAACCAGGACAAAAAATTGCATTTGTTGGAGCAACAGGTGCTGGAAAAACAACTATTACAAACTTAATAAATCGATTTTATGATATTGATGAAGGTAAAATTATATATGATGGAATTGATATAAAAAAGATTAAAAAAGATGACTTAAGACTTTCTATTGGAATGGTTCTTCAAGATACAAATTTATTTACAGGAACAATTAGAGATAATATTAAATATGGAAGAAATGAAGCAACAGATGAGGAGGTAATTGAAGCTGCAAAACTTGCTAATGCAGATAGTTTTATAACAAGGCTTCCTAATGGATATGACACTATGCTTTCTGGAGATGGAGCAAATTTATCTCAAGGACAAAGACAGCTACTTGCAATTGCTAGATGTGCACTTTGTAATCCACCTGTAATGATACTTGATGAAGCCACTTCAAGTATAGATACAAGAACAGAAAAAATTGTCCAAGATGGAATGGATAAATTAATGGAAGGAAGAACGGTTTTAGTCATAGCTCATAGACTTTCAACTGTTAGAAATGCAAAAGCCATTATGGTTTTAGATCATGGAAAAATAATTGAAAGAGGAGACCACGAAGATTTAATTGAACAAAAAGGACAATACTATAGACTATATACAGGAGCTTTTGAATTAGAATAAATAGAGGTGATAATATGAATAAATTTATGGAACAGGCTGTAGAAAATGCAAATAAAGGAATGAATAAAAAAGAGGGAGGACCATTTGGAGCTGTAATTGTTGATAAAGATGGAACAATTATTGCAAATGGGAATAATAAAGTATTAATAGAAAAAGACCCAACTGCACATGCTGAAATAGTTGCAATTAGGGAAGCTTGTAAGATATTAAATACAAGTGATTTATCTAATTATATACTTTACACTTCTTGTGAACCTTGCCCAATGTGTTTAGCAGCAATAATTTGGGCTAATATTAAACAAGTTTATTTTGGTGGAACAAGAAAAGATGCAGCAAGTATAGGTTTTAGAGATGATGATATTTATGAATTTATAAATGGCAATAATAGTATTTTATCTTTAAATCAAATAGATAGAGATGAATGTAAAAAAATATTAGATAAATATAAAGAAAATAATGGAATAATTTATTAAAATTAAATATACTAAATTAGATGAATAAACAAAAAGACTAGATATAAGCTTAGTAGCTTCCTAGTCTTTTTTTGATATTTTTTACCCAATTAGAAAGAAATCTTTTCATAAAATACAAAAAATTTCGCAGAATTAAACATTCTACGAAAATAACAAAATTTAGATTATCCTTTATTTTCTGGCATTTGAAGTTTTTTATTTTTTATCTTTTTTCACTTTTGTAAATATTTCATTTACATTACATTTTCTTGAAACTATTGCAAAATAAATGTTTTATTGTTATCATAAATACATAAAAAATTCGTAGAATGTTTAATTCTGCGAAAATAACAAAGGAGGATAAAATATAATGAAATCAATGCTTACAAACAAAAAAA
>CANRPS010000050.1 GCA_947632585.1 uncultured Clostridia bacterium | reverse complement strand
ATTGATAAAATTGGCTTAATTTTTTACTCAACAAATTAATTATAACACATCCTAAAATTTTTTGTAAGAGTTTTTTTAAAATTATTCATGCAAATTACTCGTATAATCAAATTTTATTCTTTTACCTTCAATACTCTTAAAGCATTTATAATAGCTATTATAGTCACTCCTACATCTGCAAATACAGCTTCCCACATAGTAGAAATACCAATTGCACTTAAAATTAGAATAAGTATTTTTACAAAAATGGCAAATACAATATTTTCATTAACAATTCTCATTGTCTTTTTTGATAAATGAATAGCATTTACTATTTTTGATGGCTCATCTGTCATAAGTACAACATCTGCTGCTTCTATTGCAGCATCAGATCCTAAAGCTCCCATTGCAATACCTATATCCGAAACTGCTAGAACTGGTGCGTCATTTATTCCATCCCCAACAAATGCAAGTTTTTGATTTTTGCTTTTCTCTTTTAATAAACCTTCTACTTTTTCTACCTTGTCATTTGGAAGTAGTTCTGTATAAACATTATCTATTTCTAATTCTTTTGCTACACTTTCTCCAATTGATTTTGTATCACCTGTTAGCATTATAATTTTTTTGATATTATTTTTCTTTAAATTTTTAATTGTATCTTTTGAATCGCTTTTTATTTTATCTGAAATTACTATATACCCTACAAATTTTCCATCTATTGCAACATATAAAATAGTTCCTATTTCTTCAGCTTTTGTAATTTTTATATTTTTTTGATCCATTAATTTTTCGTTTCCAACTAAAACATCTTTGTCATTAATTTTTGCTACTATTCCATGGCCAGATATTTCTTCAGTATTTATTATTTCTTTTTCATTAATGTCTTTTCCATATGCTTTTTTTACAGAGGTAGCAATTGGATGATTTGAATAATTTTCACTATATGCCGCAATTTTTAATAATTCTTCTTCACCTATATTTATTCCACTTACTTTTTGTACTTCAAAAACGCCTTCTGTTAATGTTCCCGTCTTATCAAATACTACTATTTCTGTGTTTGCTAGACTTTCAATATAATTACTTCCTTTTATTAAAATTCCCATCTTAGAAGCTCCACCTATTCCTCCAAAAAAACTTAAAGGAATTGATATAACAAGTGCACAAGGGCAAGATACCACTAAAAATGATAAAGCTCTATATAGCCAATCAGTAAATAATTCTGTTTTTATTATAAGTGGTGGTATTATACTAATAATTACTGCAATTATTACGACTATTGGAGTATAATATTTAGCAAATTTAGTACTAAAGTTTTCTGTCGCAGCTTTTTTACTGCTTGCATTTTCTACTAAATCTAATATCTTACTTGCTGTTGATTCACCATATTTTTTAGATACTTTTATTGTAATCACACCTGTTAAATTAATTGATCCACTTAAAACTTGTTTTCCTTTTTCTACATTTTGCGGCACAGATTCACCTGTTAAGGCTTTTGTATCAATAGTTGAAGTTCCTTCTATAATATAACCATCTAGTGGTATTTTTTCTCCAGGTTTTACAATAATTATATCATCTATTTGTATTTTTTCAGGATCAACTTTTTCTATTTTTCCATCTTTTTCTATATTTGCAAAGTCTGGTCTTATATCCATTAAATCAGAAATTGATTTTCTTGATTTATCTACTGCATAGCTTTGGAATAATTCTCCAATTTGATAAAATAACATAACAGCAACAGCTTCTGGAGATTCTCCTATTCCAAATGCTCCTATTGTTGCAACTATCATTAAAAAATTTTCATCAAATACTTTTCCTCTAAAAATATTTTTTATCGCTTTTTTTATAATATCTAGCCCAACTATTATGTATGAAATAATAAATATTATATTATTTATTATTTGATTATTAAAATGTATTAATAGTGAAACTAAAAATAATATTGCAGATAATATAATTTTGATTTTCTTTTTCTTCATTGTAATTCCTCCTAGATTTCTTCTATTGTTACATCTGGTTCTTCTTTTTTTATAAGTTTTTTTACATTTGATAAAATTTCTTCTTTTAATTCTTCATTATATTCAAACTCCATTTTTTGTGTTATAAAATTTATATTTGCATTACTTATTCCTTCTATTTTTCCTATTCTTTCTTCAAGTTCTAATGCACAATTGGCACAATCTAATCCCTCAATTTTAAATTTAGCTTTCATTTTTATCCCCCTTATTCTTTTATTTCTTATGTTCAATATGTTCTATTCCTATTTCAAATACTTTTCTTACATGCTCATCATCTAGCATATAAAATACTTCTTTTCCTGATTTTCTACATTTAACAATTCCGCTTCTTCTTAATGTTCCAAGTTGATGTGAAATAGATGATTTACTCATTCCAAGTACATTTGCAATATCACATACACACATCTCATTTTTATCTAATGCGAATAATATTTTTGTTCTAGTTGTATCACCTATTATTTTAAAAAATTCTGCAAGTTTATTAAATGTATCTCCATCTGCCATATTTTTAATTGTATTTTCAACTACATCTTTATGAATTACATTACAATCACATATAAATTCGTTTTTAGACATTTTTACCTCCTTATAATTGAATATTTATTCAATTATATTTAATATTATTATAGTTGAATAAATATTCAATTGTCAATACTTTTTATAAAAAAAATTATATCAAATTTTCAAAAAAACAAACCAGCTCGCAAAATTCGCTTCTGGTTTGTTTTTTACATATTATATATACTTTTTAATCTACTTTAACAAATACTTCACGTGGTGCTCCGCATAATGGGCAAATATAATCAAGCGGTAATTCCTCTCCTTCATAAATATATCCACATATCGTGCATTTCCAGCGATTGCCTTTAATTTCTTCTTCAATATCAGGAGTATATGTTGGTGCTTTTTCAGGGCTTTTTCCCTTTAGAACTTTATGATAAAACTTATAACTCATAGGTTCTTTTTCCATTTTTTTATCACAAGAAATCATCTTTCCAAGAAAAATAGTATGTGTATCAGTTTCTAAGGTTCCTATTACTTCACAAGTAATATAACCATTACTATCTTCTAAAACAGGAAGTTCATCTATTTCATAATATTCAAATTTTTCAAACTTGTCTATATCACGACTACTCTTAAATCCAAAAGTACCTACTATTTCAGGGTTAGTTTCTTCATTTAAAACTGATACAGAAAATTTATTGTATTTTTTAATACATTCATTAGTATAGTTTTCATGATTAATACTTATTGCAATAGTAGCAGGGCTTGATGTTATTTGCATAACAGAATTTGCTATACAACCTACATTTTTTGTCTCATCTTTACTGCTAACTACATAAACTCCATAATTTAAATCTTGTAATATTTTATTATTCATTTCTCTTCCTCCTATTTTATTTAAAATTATATATATTTATTAATAATGCCCTTTTCCCTTTTTTCTATTTTTTATGAATCAATGATAATTGTAGTTGGTCCATCATTTATTAGTTCAACTTCCATGTGTGCACCAAAGCTTCCTGTTTCAACTATTGGAATTAATTTTTTACACTCGCTTACAAAATATTCATATAAGGGTATAGCTGTTTCAGGTTTTGCTGCATCTGTAAATGATGGCCTGTTTCCACTTTTTTTACATTCACCATATAAGGTAAATTGAGAAATAATTAGTAATTCACCTTTTACATCAAATAATGATAAATTCATTTTATCTTCATCATCTTTAAATATTCTTAAGTTAACTAATTTTTTTACTAGATAATCAGCATCTTTAATAGTATCATTATTTTTTATTCCTAATAAAACTACAAATCCTTGATTTATTTTTCCTATTACATTATTATCTACTTTAACACTTGCTTTGCTAACTCTTTGTACTACTATTTTCACAATTATTCTCCTTTTGTACCTGATTTTTATTATTCAACAATTATTTTTAATGTATTTTTACTTTTCAAATTTAGCAATTATGCTATTATTTCCTAATTCAGGTAAATTATCAATATGTCCTATTTTAGTATAACTATAATTTGTATCAAATGACTTATAAAAAATAACTAAACAATCACTACCATAAAGCATTATGTCTCCACTTTTAATATGTTTAGGATTTATTGAGTTTGTAGGCAATGAATTATCCATATAAACATATTTCTCATTTCCATTTAGTTCTTCCATACTGAATTCTTGTGGTAATAAACTTATAAATTGTTTCGCAGTTTCATTATTTTCAATTGTTACATTATACTTTTGGTTATTTATACTTACATTAATACTTGTAATGTTTTCCATAATATTTTCCTCTTCACTCTTATTATTTGCTTGTATATTCTCTGCTACTTCTTCTGGTGGTGCATATTTTTCCCATCTGTAAACACATACTTTTTCTTTATTTTTTAAAATATAAGTATATACAAAGATACCTTTATCTCTTTTTAGAGCAATACCTCCATTATAATTTTCGGTAATTCTTATAATTGGCCTATTGTCAAAGAGTTTTGCTTGTATCGTATCTGCTAATATAACAATTACTAAAACAGCCAAAACTATTAAAATTATTTTTATACTTTTTTTCATACTATTTTTCTCCCACTAAAATATAATGTTTGAGTTAATAGTTCTTCTTTATCACTATCTTTACTTGTAAATGTATATAATATTTATTTTTTTTCGGAATATCTGTTATAAGGTAAAGCAATTAATATAGAACCAACACTATTTCCTAATATCATAACTAATAAATAACCTATAACCTTTAAAGAAAATACCCCTGCTATACTAAAATAAAACATATTGGCAACACAATGTTCAAATCCACATAAAATAAATGCCATAACTCCCATAAATATAGTAATATACTTTCCTATTATGTCACTCTCTTTTTTATAATTATTTACTGCAATATACATAATCATTCCACACATCATAGATAAAATAAATATGCTTAAAATATTGTCATTTAGTTTTACATTTACTATATTAGTTGCTGTATCAATATAGTTTTTAAATCTTGTTAAGCGCATCAATGTTCCTATAGTAAATGTTCCTAGTAAATTTCCTAATAATGATATTATTAATTCAATTACATAATTGATCTTATTTACTAATATGTATCCTACTTTACCTGTGTATAAATTAAATGAATATATACATATTGTAAGTAGTCCTAAAGAGAAAATAAATGATCCCACTATTTTATTTTCTATACTTAAATATGCAATTCCACCTATACTAATTAATATTCCTGCATAAAATCCTTTAATTAAAAAATCCAAATATTTTTTCATTATATTCCTCCTTTTATACGTTATTTTTATTTATCTGCATAATTCGTTTAATAAATAATGTGATTGTTATTGCTAGTGGAAAAAAAGGTGTAAATGGGCCAAACCAAAATGTCATTACAATTGATGCTGTGGTTAAAGCTATTTTCCATTTAAATATATAATATAATAAATACCCTCCCCACACAGGAAGATACATTACAATAATTACAATTAAAAATATAGCAAAAGTTTTCCAATCTTTACATTCTCTTTTTAACCAATTAAGTACTTTATGTTCTTTTTCTTTAGGTTCTTCTTTTAACTTTTCCATATTTACTCCTTATGTTTTTATCATCTTCCTTTTCGTCATTTTAAAATAATATATAACAAAAGTCAACAATTTATTTATAATAAAAATAGATTATATAAAAAGAAAAGTTTCTATTTTATATAATCTATTTTTTTTAATATAATTTATAATTTTTCTTCATTATGCTATATTTTTCTAAAGACTACCTTTGTTTATTAAATTTCTAGGTCTTTAATCCAAGATGATATTTCTTCTTTATTTGCTGAAGATGAAAATCTTCTTCCACTTTGTAAATTCATATTTTTATTATATGTTTTTAAAGTATTTTCACTTTGTAATATTCCTGTACTTCCAGATGTACAAAATGGAATTACTACTTTTCCGTCTAAATTGTTATTATCTATAAATGTTAAAATAATTTTAGGAACATCTCCCCACCATATTGGGTAACCTAGAAATATTGTGTCATATTTAATAATATCTATTGAATTTTCTATTTCAGGTCTTGCATTTTCATCTTGTTGTTCTCTATTTGCTCTACAATCATTATTATATGCTAAATCTTCTGATGTATATTTTTCCTTAGGTATTATTTCTATTAAATCTCCATTTGTTTCTTCTTTTATATATTTAGCAATTTTTTCAGTGTTTCCTGTTGCAGAAAAATACATTATTCCTATTTTTGAATTATTAGTTTTATTGTTGTCTGTTATATTTTTATTATTTTCTGTATTTATATTAGTCTTATTATTCTTTCCCATAAATATAAAGTAACAAGCAATTCCTATAATTATGGCTAAAATACAAATAATCGTTATTATAATTTTTTTGTTCATATTTTCCTCCTCGTATAATGAACATATAGTTCATTATATATTTTTTTATTTTAAATTTTTTTATATAATGTCTGTATAGACTC
>CANRPS010000049.1 GCA_947632585.1 uncultured Clostridia bacterium | reverse complement strand
TTAAAAATAGGAATCCAATACTTTCCAGTAGATTCCATACACACATCTTTACAGTCATTATCTTTAAGCCATTGTTTAAGATTTTCAATATCTTTAGTTATAGTAGAAAATTGTTTGGTTTGATAAGTGGTTACTTTGTGTTCATCAGTTTTTGCAATTGTAGCAACTAACATTTTCTTGTGAACATCAATACCACAGCAATTATAGTAATAAATGTTTAACATATGGTTACCTCCTTTGTTAAACAAAAATAGATGTATAGACATTTACTATGTGTACCAAGCTAGATTAACGGAATTTGTTAAATACAAATATAAGTTTACGTACTCCACCTACTTTAAGTAGGATATGTTACACTCGTTTGTGCTTAAAAGGTACACGTCACATATATTTATGCGGGATAAAATTACGTGGTAATTTTTCGCCACTCCCTCCGCCGTGCTCTTCAGTCTATCTATACATCTAAAATAAGTATATCAAATTATGTTAATAAAATCAAGTTAGATGTTTTTAATTAAATTTTGTGCCTTTCGCAGACTGAGCGTAGCGAAGGCAAGAAAGGAATGGCAAGTATTTATGAAATATAGTTATACACCACAAGGTGTTTGCTCTATGCAAATGATATTTGAAATAGATGGAAATATTATTAAAGACTTACAAATTATAGGAGGATGCCCTGGTAATACTGTTGGAGTTTCTCATTTAGTAAAAGGAAAAACTATAGATGAAGTAATTAATTTATTAAAGGGAATTCCGTGTGGAGCTAAGGGAACATCATGTCCTGATCAAGTTGCTACTGCTTTATTGGAATATAAAGAAAAATATAAAGTTTAAATGTAAAAAAGTTATAAAGAAAACAAAAAGGCTGTATAATTTTTAAAATTATACAGCCTTATATATTAGTAAATCAAAAAAAGATTTACATAATTTGACTTTTTGATAGAACTTTAGTAAAATATTATTATCACTTTAAGGAGGTGTGCAGAATGCGGTCTATTCGAAAAAGGGAACTGGTAAAAGAAGTGGACTATAAGTCTCAATTTACCAAGGACTCTGAAGAAGAGGCTAGGAGAACTATCAATGATATCAGACTTCTTTATCCTGTCAGTGATGGATGGATTGAAGTTGAGTCTCATGTCGAAGAAGTACTTCCTGGTAAGTATGTTGCCGTCGCTAAGTATGAACAATACAAGTGATGTATTAGCATATATGACCGATAATTGGGCTTGAAGTTTCTTAAATAACAACTTCAAGCCCAATCTTTATAGTATTTAATTTATTTATTATTTATTACACGATCTATTATATCAGAAAAATATAATATACTTCTTTTACTCTCTTCAATTGTGTTACCATTATTTCCCACTTCTATTAATATTGCATATTTTGATAATGATTGATTATAAACACCATTATATATATAAAGTGGATTAAATAAATTAGGGTATAGTTCATCTGCCTTTTTCTGAATTTCTACAGCCCACTTTAAATTGTTTTCCCAACCCTCATGACCTGCAGATACTATAATTCTTATATTAGCAACTTTTTGCCCATCAATTTCAACACAGTTTTTATTAAGAAAATTACTTAAATAAGAATCTCTATGTATGTCAAAAATTAAATCTATATTTTTATTTTGCTTTTCAAGTAAATTCTTAATAGTTGCCATAGAGTTTTGATAAGCTCCATCATTTCCTTGTAAATTATGGTAGTTTTGTATGTGAAGAACATTAAAACCTTTATCAGTTAATGCTTCCTTCATTGTTTTTCCAATTTCTAGAACATTATAATTAGGATCTAAACTATAATCTACAATTTCTTCCTGAAGATTTTCATTATCTGGTAAATATGCTTCTGTTGTATGAGTATGAT
Source organism: uncultured Clostridia bacterium (assembly GCA_947632585.1). Lineage (GTDB taxonomy): Bacteria > Bacillota > Clostridia > TANB77 > CAG-508 > CAG-269. The sequence goes on along the minus strand of CANRPS010000049.1, from coordinate 5,031 downwards.
ATATTATTATATCTTTAGGATTATCAATTTGTATATCTGTATTAGATATAGTTTGTTCTAAATCAACATCTGATAAGTTCTGTATATTTATTCCTAAGAAATATCTTTTATATGTATTTAATGTTTCTTGGTAATTATTTAATAACTCATTATATTCTCTTGTTTCTTCAGGATTTTCATATTTACTTTTTATAGAAAATTCTAATTGTGATTTTGTAGTTTCGAATTCATTTATATTAATTTCACATAATTTTATTATTAAAGGATATAGTTTAGGGTCATTTTGGGCTTGGAGAATATTATTTGCTTTAACTATAGAGTTACTTTTTAATACTATTTTTTCATTATTATAAAGACAATTATTATGAAAATTGACTACATAATTATAATACTCATTTGCAAATTCTTCTAGTTTATCTTGACCACTATTTATATATGCTTCCATTTTTTTTATTTCGTAAACATGTCTTTGATAAATATCTTTTTCATGCTTTATTATATCATTATATGCTTGTATTTTTTCAAAATTTAATTGTTTATATTCTTGTGAATTAATATATAAACCAATTTCTGATTTTTTTATTTCTTCTAAGGCTAAGTTCTTATTATATACTTTAGGATGTAGATATAAGTATATGGTTGAAATTGCAATAAATATAAGAAATATATTTGATATATATGTTCTTTTATAATTTTTTTCTAAATTTTTGTTACCAATATAATTTACTGATAATAATCCTAGTGCAATAAATAAAATCAATCTAAAATGTGCATGATACATTTCTGAATCTATAATAGAATGTAGTAGGAGAGCCATTGTTGCAAACTTAACTCCTTTTAGATTAGTATCTTTACATTTGATAATATAATATATAATTGCAAGAAAACTTATAATACCTAATAAACCATATTCTAACCATATCTGTATAAAATAGCTATGAGTATCATTTGTAATATAACCATAATCTTGAACTTCTTGATATTTTAATTGCCATCCATTTCCACCAATTCCTGTTAAAAAGTTTTTTGATATTAATTTGAATCCATCTTTTATGAATTGAAATCTTTCTTGAGCAGTTTTATATCCAATATTTATATCTTTTATTTTCTCAACCAATTTAGTTGGTAAATGTTTATATTCTAATATTTTTTCTACACCATTTATTTTTAAACTCTTAATTATCCATTCTTTTGGAACAGAAGAGTATTTAGATTTGAATTCTATTTTTATCTCACTTGTATTTTCTGAAGTTTCAATTGAGATGTCTTTTACACCAGAAAATTTTCCGAATTTTTCTTCTGTGTTTGTAATATCTACATTTCTTTTGTCTCTTTGAATTATATTAATTGTAAATATATCTTGTTCAGAGTCGTTTTTTATTAAACCTATATCTGCAAACATATCAAAACTAAAGGTATATTTTTCATTTGGTTTTATATTATTTATTTTTTTAGAATTATAATCTGCATTTGAATTTTTATTAAATACCACAAATTCTTTTGAGTTTTGAAGTTCAAAAGAAGTCCAAACACTAATACCTATTATAAAAATACAAGATATAATTATAATGTTTTTTATTTTTATTTTCTGAAAATATTTTGTTATTTTAGTATTAAGTATGTTCAATAAGATGGCAAAAACAATCCATAATATACTAAATATTAAAATTAATATATAATTTTGTTGATTTATATATTTTTGAAAAATAAATATATAAATTACAGCCATTAGTATAGATAAAATAGTATTTTGAAATATATAGATATTATTTTCTTTGTTTTTTATTGTGAACATATATATGAGTAGTGTAAATAAAAAAATAATAAACATAGCCTTAGAATATGTTAAGGCTAAACCTAAAATTAATAATGTATTTATTATACTAAAAAATATTCTTTTTAAATTAGTATAGTTTATTATTTTATTTGTGCTTAAAAAATAAGAAAATACAATAAGTCCAGCAAAGATATTTGGATTTCCAAATATAGATACTAATCTTGATTCTCCATTTATAATATAATTAATATTAAAAAAAGAAAAAATCTTGTTTGTAGTAAGGTTCTCTATACCAACTATAATGAGTAATATTGTAATAAAAATAATACAACTAGAAATTATTTGTATATTTTTATTACTTTTTTGTGCAATTTCTCTTGTAAGTAAATATATCCAGAATATTGTAATATAACTTAAAACACTTGTAACTGATGTCTGAAAACTAATATATGTATTAAATAGTAATGGAATAGATGTGGAGAAAACTAATAAAATTACAAATACATCTAATTTTGATTTAATAATATTAATTGGTTTTTTCTTTAAAATACGTATTACTAAGTAAATAATCATGAGTATATTAATACTTATTTGAATTTGTTTATATATTTCTGTATTTCTTACAAATGTAGTTGATGCTATTAATATAAAAACTAATAGCATCATATCTATGTAATTAATTATTTTTTTAAATTTCATGTTAATTCACCTTATTTTAATAAGACTATTCACCTAAAAAATTTACAGTTGCATATGATTTTGATTTAACTGACTCGCATAATTTTAAGTTCCAATCATTATCAGCTTCAGTAAAGTCTTCTTTTACATTTTTTCCTTCAACATTAATTGTTAGACTTTTACATCCATAGAAAGGTGAGCCTTTTATTATTTCAACACTTGATGGTAGAGTGATATTTCCTAAATTTAGACTATAATAAAATGCGTTATTTCCAATTTCTATTAATTCGTTAGGTAAAGTTACTTCTACCAAATCCTCAAATATTACATTTGTAGGTCCTATTACTTTTATAGTATTTGGATATACAATCTTATTAATTCCTTGAAGAATTACTGAAAGAGTTCTATCATTTATTGCATGAGTAGCGAACCCTATATTATCCGTAAAAGAAACTTTAGTAACATCTTTGCCATCTATTTGTGAAGGTATTTCTAAAGTTTCAAGATTTAATTTTATGATATTAAGGATACCATTATAAGAGATGTCTGAATTTGATCCAACTTTATATCCACTATTATCGAAATTAAAACCTAAAATTTCTATTTTATCGTCTTCAATTATCCTGTAATTGAAAATAGGGCCACCATTTGGTTCGCGGTCAGCAAGAACATTACTAGGTTGCGTTTTTTCCTGAAAAACTACTCCTACTGATAGTATTTCTTGTTCTTCTGATTTATAATGCAAGTAGCCTTTTTGTAAATAGTAAACATCTCCTTTTTCAAAAGTTCCCAAACCTGTTGTTGGATTACTTAATAATTGAGTTACATCTATAACATAACAAGTTGTGTCTTCATCAGTATTGTCAGCTATTTTTGTTATTACGTTAACAGAAGCAACTTTATTTAGTTCACCAGTAGCTGGTACTTCTTCCTTTATAAATCCTTTTTGTTTTAGATGTTCAATATAGGTAATATTGCTTTCAGTATCTAACATTTTTTCAGAAGCTTCTAGTCTTAATAATTCTAGAATAGTAGCCTGCTCAGTATCAATTTTAGCATTAGAAGCTTGATTAAGGATACCATTTTGACCAGTAAGCATCATTATAGATATTCCAGCAAGAATAAGTAAAACGATAATAGTAACAACTAAAGCTATTAAAGTAATACCTTTTTGTTTAAAGTTTTTAATGTTTTGTCTTGTGTTTGTCATTTTTATTTTTCCTCCTCGTTTGTTTTGATTTGCAGAATAATAATTCTACAAAAATATATTAAAACAATGATATCAATAAAAAACATTTTTGTAAATACTTAAAAAAAATAATAGATATTATTAATATAAAAATTAATAATATCTATATAATTAGTATTTTTTGAATTATATTATTTTATCTTATTTCAATAAACAAATTATGACTCTAAATAATTGACACTAGCATGACCCGCATGACGACTCATATAAGTCCAAGAAGTACTAAGCTCATCAAAATCCTCTTCAGATGTTTTTCCTTCAACATTAATTGTCAGATCTTTACAACAACGGAAAGGTGAACCTTTTATTGTTTCAACACTTGATGGTATTGTAATGTTTCTTAAACTTATGCAACAAAGGAATGCACCACCTTGAATTTCTAATAAACTATTTGGTAAACTTACTTCTGTTAAATCTTCAAACAATACATCCGTACTGCCAAGCACTTGTAATGTGTTTGGATAGACTATTTTTTTAATTCCTTGTATTGTTATACGCCAATCTGTATTTAACTCTGAACTATAATTATTTGTAAATGAAATTTTAACAACATCTTTACCATCTATTTGTGAAGGTATTTCTAAGGTTTCAAAATTTACTTTTATGATATTATTTTCCGCAGCATATTCAACTGAAGAAGAATCAGTATGATCAAAATCCATATTATTAAAGTTAAAACCTAAAACTTCTACTTTATCATCTTCGGTAAATCTATAATAATAAATAGTCTCATTTGTTAATCCATCAGAACTAGCTACTACACTTGATGCCTCTTTGAAAACTACTCCTATTGATAATATTTCTTGTTCTTCTGATTTATAATGTAAGTAACCTTGTTGTAAATAGTAAACATCTCCTTTTTCAAAAGTTCCCAAACCTGTTGTTGGATTACTTAATAATTGAGTTACATCTATAACATAACAAGTTGTGTCTTCATCAGTATTGTCAGCTATTTTTGTTATTACGTTAACAGAAGCAACTTTATTTAGTTCACCAGTAGCTGGTACTTCTTCCTTTATAAATCCTTTTTGTTTTAGATGTTCAATATAGGTAATATTGCTTTCAGTATCTAACATTTTTTCAGAAGCTTCTAGTCTTAATAATTCTAGAATAGTAGATTGTTCAGTATTAATTTTAGCATTAGAAGCTTGATTAAGAATACCATTTTGACCAGTAAGCATCATTATAGATATTCCAGCAAGAATAAGTAAAACGATAATGTTTAGTATATTATTGATGGTTAGGCTGTAGAATATTATACTGGCATAACTTTTTTAAATCAGCCTAACCATCTATAATATTCATAATAGTAAATTGCGGTAACTTT
>CANRPS010000048.1 GCA_947632585.1 uncultured Clostridia bacterium | reverse complement strand
GAATCTATATAGACATTATATAAAAAGATTCAAAATAAAAAAATATATAATGAACTATATGTTCATTATACGAGGAGTGGATTGTGAAAAAAAGATGTGGAAAAATAAAATAGAAAATTTTTACTATTTATGAAAAAAATAAAAGTAAAAAAACTATTGACAATAAAAGTATTAAATAGTAATATAAAGATGAAATATTTTGTAAAAAGGAGAAACATATGAAAAAATTTAAGATATTATTTGGATTATTAATTTATTTGATAATAGTAGGAATTTCACTAAATATATATGCTGCTACAGAAGATATACAATGGACTGACTTTTCTCAAGCTTCAGTTACTTTAGTTGATAGGAAAGAATCGGAATATCGTGAGTATGATTTAAAATTTGAAAATGTTACATTTGATACAGAAGAATCAACTAAATACTATGTATTTATTGTAAATGAAATAGAAAAACTTGAAAAATTTGAAATAGAAAAAAAAGATGAAGTACTAGAAAATATTGCTACTGAAGTTTGGACAAGTTCTAGTGAAAAAATTGTTCCATATAGTAAAATGAACCCTTTTATAGATAGAAATAATGATATATACGTTTGGATAGTAGAAGGTAAATTAAATGAAGAGGGTACTTATGAATTCAAAAATGTATTATCAGGTAAAAAAGTAGAAAAACCTTCTATGGGAAAATTAGGAGAAAGAATTGGAATTACATTTGATGTTCATTATGGATCAATGTCTACAAGAATACACATGTATGAGCCATGTGATTCTAATGAAAATAGAAAAATAACTTTACAATTAGGAAAAGTAACAGATTATGATGTTTTATTATCTATGAAAGAAAAAGAAGCTAATAGATTACAAAAATTAATGGATTATGCAAAAGACAAAAAAGAAGATGAAGTTATAACTAAAGAAGTAACTTTAGGCACATATTTTGATTTATTAGGAGGAGTTGACTTAGAAAAAAATGCATATTATTATGTGTATTCAATATTAGATAATGAAAACAATAAATATCGTACAATAGAAGATATAGAACTATTCCAATATGTAGGACCTAAAGATAGTAGCTTATATTATGTAGGAGAATATGATGCACTTGCTTCATATAATTCTTTAGGATTTATATGGGACAATATCGAAGCATATAAACTAGATTCTGATAGAACAGAAAATGGTGATGGACAAACAAATGATGGAAAAGAAGAACAAGTAAAAGATGATACATTATCAAAAGGAACATTACCTTTTACTGGAGAAGGAATATTAATTTTTGGATTAATAATAATGATAATAGTTGTTGGCGCATATTATGGAATAAGAATTAAAGGACTAAAAAATATAAAATAACAAAAATATTAGGGTGAAAAATATTAATGATAAAAGAAAAAATAAAAAAGGTATTTTATAATACAGATTTAATGCTATTAATTTTTATATTAATAGCATCAATTTTATTTACAAAGGGTGGTACACCTCTTGGAGCAACGCAATTTTTTATAAATGTGATCATGGTAGTTTTTACTATTTTTAAAATATACAAAAAACAGGGATTGAAAATTGCGAAAACCAAATTAGATATTTTTATTATATTACTGATTTTTTCAACAATGATACCGCTAATTTTCAATTCATATGTTAGCTTAAGTGGAACCTTAAAAATAATTTTAAATTATATAACTATATTTTGGATATATATTTTAATAAAATATATGTGTGAAAAAAATGAAAATAGAGTAACTTATATTAAAAATATAACTATTGCTTTTACTATTATACTTATATTTTTAGGAATAGAAAATTTAACTACTAATAGATTATTGAATTTATTAGGAGTAAATGAAATTATAAATGGTGAAAATAGATTAGTCTCATTAATTACAAACCCAAATTCTTTAGCAAGTTTGATAATGTTTACTTTTTTTATTTCTATAAACGAAATGTTAAACACTAATAGTAACAATAAAAAAATTATTTATGGTATTTGTAATAACATATTAGTTTTAGGTTTAATATTAACTTATTCAAAATTAACATATGTAGTTTTTTCAGCTATGCTAATAATATATTTTGTTACATTAAGAGATAGAAATAAAATGATATACCTAGTGAATCATACTATCCAAACATTAATAATGTCTTTTATATATTTATATATTCTACAGATATTAATGCTAAAAGAATATTATGTTAGTGTTCTAGTTTTTAGTGTCTTTTGGATAGAAATATCCTTATTATGTAATAGGCTTGTATTAAAGATAAATAACTATTTAGATAAAATAGAATTAAAAAAAATTATATCTGTTGTTATAATATTTATGATAATATCATTAATAATAGTATGTAGTGGATTACATATAAAAAAGGAGTTTGTTGCTTTTGATTCAAATTCACATATAGACTATAATTCTAAAAAAATAAATAATATTAAATCAAATGAAAATTATATATTTAGTTTTGACATAAAAGCAAAGGTTTTTACTCAAGAAGAAAAATATAAGGATAATATGTTTACTATTAGAATTGTAGAAAGGGATTCAAAAAGTTTAGATGAAATAAAAGCAACTGAATTCGTATTTGGAGATTTCGAAGGAAAGAAAGAAATAGAGATATTTACAAGTCCTGATACTACAGAAATAAAATTAGAGTTTGAAGCTAAATCAAAAGACATTGCAAAGGAATTAATAATAAATAGTTTATTAATAAATGGAAATGAAAAAATTTTAGAATATAAATATTTACCAACAAAATTAGTAGAGAAAATAAGTGATATAAATATAAATTATAGAACTTCACAAGAAAGATTAGTCTTTATAAAAGATGGACTGAAGTTGATTTCTAATAATTTTTTGACTGGGATAGGAGGCAATGGATGGCAGTATAAATATGGAGAAGTTCAAGAATATGGATATACTACAAATGATACACATAGTTATTACATACAAATCTTATTAGAATTTGGTGCCATTGGTTTAATTGGAATAATAGGAGTTATTACCATTATTATTAGATCAAAATATAGTGACAAAACCCAACAAGTAAAATATGAAGGTATAAAATTTGCTATACTTTCGATATTAATACACTCTTCATTAGATTCTGAAATGATGATATGGTTTATACAAGTTATATTTTTTATAAATTTGGCGGTGTTTTCAACAATAACAAAAAATTTGAAAAAAGAACAAATCAATACGAAATTAAAGTATTTGCCTAATTACATAGTTATTGTAATTTCATTAATTACATCTATTTTATTGATAGTACCAACAATATATAAAAAAGAATATGTTGTCAACAAATTAATGAATAAAGTTGTAACTTTTGATGAAACATCAGAAGAATATAAAAATTATAGTACTAAAATATATGAACAACATGAAAAAATTATAAAATATGAGAGATATAGTGAAACATTTATAAATTCGGCTACTCAGAGTTTACATTATTATATTTTAAGTGGACAAGATGACATTGAAAATAAAATAGAACAATTTTATGAAAGAATGTCTTCAATAGAAAATAAGTGGAAACATAATAGCAATTTAATTACTCAAAAGAATAAAAATATTACTATGATAATGAAACAGATAGAAGATTTAGATAATCCAAAATATTATGATTGGATAGTTAAATTATCAACAATTAATATAAATGAATATGAGAAAAGTAAAAAAGAATTAACTGATGTATATAAAGAAGAACATAAAGATATAATTGGACAATCAGAATACAGAGAATTACAGGAAAATTATGAATATGCAAAAAGAGCATATGACAATTATTATTTGGGTGTGAAAATAAATAATTCTACACAAATAGATTTAAAAGAGTTTATAAAAGATAATGAACTAGAATTTGAAAATAAAAACGATATAATTATTTATCATACTCATACAACAGAAGCATTTAAATCTGATAATTATGAAAAAATAGAAAATGGAAAAACACTTAATGAGAATTATAATATTTTAGCAGTAGGAGAAAAATTATCAAATAGCTTAATAGAAAAGGGATTTCAAGTAAAGCATATAAGGAAATATAATGACATAGATAATTTTTATCGGAGCATATGATACTTCTTATGAGGAAGTGTCAAATTATATTAAAGAACAAAATAAAATAATAGACATTATATTTGACATTCATAGGGATTCATATAATGGTAAAAAGCTTGAAAACAACTCTATTAGAATAAATTCAAAAGATGTTGCTAACTTAAGGTTTGTTATAGCAGTTGGACATGAAAATTGGGAAAATAATTTGAAATGGGCTATAAAAATACAAAAAAAAGCAGATGAAATGTATCCAGGATTATTTAAGCCAATATATATTTATTCTAATAAATATAATCAAGATATAAGTAAATATGCTACTTTAATTGAAGTGGGAAATGAAGAAAATACAATAGAGGAAGCAGAAAATAGTATGATTTATTTATCAGAAGCAATTGAAAGAGCCATAAAAGAATAAAAAATCTATAAAAATAATACTCAATTAACCTATAATAGATTAATTGAGTATTATTTTTAGTTAAACAACAAAAAACTATTGCACACATTTTTACTATATGATAGTATATACCCAAAATAAAATAGGAGGAAAAAAATGAGACATTTAATTGAAATAAATGATTTATCAGTTGAAGAAATAGAAGAATTAATTGAAGTAGCTAAAGACATTATGCAACACCCTGAAAATTATTGGGATAAATGTAAGCATAAAAAATTAGCTACTTTATTTTTTGAACCAAGCACTAGAACAAGATTAAGTTTTGAATCAGCTATGATAGAACTTGGAGGAGATGTAATAGGTTTTTCATCTGCATCTTCAAGTTCTGCATCAAAAGGAGAAAGTGTATCAGATACTATAAGAATAGTTGGTGGTTATAGTGATATTATTGCTATGAGACATCCTAAAGAAGGAGCAGCTTTAGTTGGTAGTATAAAATCGGAAGTTCCAATTATAAATGCGGGAGATGGAGGACATCATCATCCAACACAGACTTTAACAGATTTATTAACTATTTCTTGTGAAAAAAATAGATTAGATAATTTAACTATTGGATTATGTGGTGACTTAAAATTTGGAAGGACAGTTCATTCTCTTATATCAGCAATGTCAAGATATAAAAATATTAAGTTTATTCTTATTTCACCTGACGAACTTAGAATTTCTGAATATGTTAAAAAAGAAATTTTGGATAAATATAATATGGACTATATTGAGACTAAGAATATGGAAGAATATATGGATAAACTTGATATTTTGTATATGACAAGAGTTCAACAGGAAAGATTTTTTAATGAAGAAGATTACCTAAGATTGAAAGATTATTATATATTAAATGAAAGCAAACTAGAAAAAGCTAAAAAAGATCTGTGTATTATGCATCCATTACCAAGAGTTAATGAAATTTCAATTGAAGTAGATGATGACCCAAGAGCATGTTACTTTAAACAAGCTAAATACGGAAAATATATAAGAATGGCATTAATACTAAAACTTTTGGGAATAAATTATACGAGGAGGAAAATATGAATATTGATAGTATAAAAAATGGAATTGTAATAGATCATATTAGAGCAAAAAAAGGATTTGAAATTTATGATGCATTAAATTTAGGAAAACTTGATTGTTCTGTTGCTATTATAACTAATGCTAGAAGTAATAAAATGGGAAAAAAGGATATTATAAAAATAGATAAAAATATTGATTTGGATTTAGATATATTAGGATATATTGACCCTAATATTACAATAAATATAATAAAAAATGATAAATTAGTTGATAAATATCATGTTGAGCTACCTAAGCAAATTGTTAATATTGTTAAATGTAAAAATCCAAGGTGTATAACTTCGGTTGAACAAGAATTAAATCATATTTTTGTTCTTACAGATGAAAAAAATAAGATTTATCGTTGTAAATATTGTGATACTTTAAAAGAAGAATAATTTTAGTAAATACAAATCAAAAATGTTTAAAAATAAATATAAGTAAAAAAATTTTCGTAGAACTAATAATTCTACGAATTTTTATATAATTATAATATCAATAAAGTGTTTATTTTGCAATATATTACGGAAAAATGTAATGAAAATGAAATATTCATAAAAAGAAAAAAAGATAAGGCAAAAAATCCTCAAATACTTAAATACAAATAAATACCTAATTTTTGATATTTTCGTAGAATTATTAGTTCTGCGAAAATAAAGAAGGAGGATAAGATAAAGTGAAATCAATGTTTACAAATAAAAAAGGTATAACATTAATAGCATTAGTAGTAACAATAATAGTACTATTAATACTAGCAGGAATATCAATACAAATGTTAACAGGACAAAATGGAATACTAATAAGAGCGCAAGAAGCAAAAGAAAAATCTGAAACAGCTAAAGAGGAAGAAATGAATAAATTGGAGAAAATGGAAGCACTAATAGATGAAATTGATGAAAATCAAGATGTAAAAGAATCAAATGAACCTATATATGCAAAATTATATGAAGATGGAACATTAATATTAAGTAGTTCAGATTATACAGATGAAACAAAACAAGTCAAAGAAGATTATGGAAGAATAAGAAATATAACTTATTATAGTAAATATGAAGTAAGTCAAACTGAAGATGAAAATGGAAAACAAGTAATAACAATAGAAGATAATGGAATATTACCACCATGGTTAAAGAAAACAGAACAAACAGAAGAAGACGAATATTATACTATTACATATAAAACATATTTAAATGATGAAATTTCAAAAGTAGAAGTAATTGATGAAATAAAACCTATAAGCACAAGTTTTTGGTTTATGGGATGCAATAGATTAACAAATTTAAATTTAGAGAAGTTAAATACAAGTCAGGTAACAGATATGAGTGGAATGTTTTATGGATGTGGTGGATTAACAAGTTTAGACTTAAGTCAATTTAATACAAGTCAGGTAACAGATATGAGTGGAATGTTTTATGGATGTGGTGGATTAACAAGTTTAGACTTAAGTCAATTTAATACAAGTCA
>CANRPS010000047.1 GCA_947632585.1 uncultured Clostridia bacterium | reverse complement strand
GTTTAGAATTGATTTATGATAAAGATGAGTCAATAATTAAAAACTTATTATTATTCAAAAATGCAGCATATCAAAAGCTATATATGGATAGAATTGATTTTGCAGAAACATATCCATTTATTCCATATCAATTTAGATTATTACAAAATGTATTTACAGATATAAGAAAACATGGTTATGCTGGTAAACACTTATCAAGTGGAGAGCGTTCACTTATTGGAGCTTTTCAGGGAACTGCTAAACGATATTGTGATTATGAAATAGGAACATTAATACCATTTTATGCTTTTTATGATACCATTGAAGAATTCTTAGAGCATCAAGTAAAAAATGTAATCGTTACTGCAGAAGAAGCAGTTAAAGCAAATGAATTACAGGAAATTGATATAAAAGTTTTAAAAATGTTATTTATGTTAAAAAATATAAAGGAGATACCTGCAAATATTGATAATCTTGCAGTTTTATATGTTTCAAATATAAAAGATGATAAAATTTCTATTAAAAAAGAAATTAAAGATTCTTTAAGAAGATTAGAAACACAAACCTTGATACAAAGAAACAACGATGAATATAAATTTTTAACTGATGAAGAACAAGAAATAAATAGAGAAATCAAGCAAATATTCATAGAACAGAATAGAAAAACTGATTATATAAAGAAAATAGTTTTTGATTATATACTTACTGATAATAAATTTACTTATAAAAATAAACAATTTCCTCTTGCAAAATATATAGATGATATTAAATATTCACAAGAATATGATATAGGAATTAAAGTAGTTACTTCATTTCCTGAACAAGATGATTCAGAGATTATAATGAAATCTGGAATGGAGAATAAATATGTATATGTTAAACTTGAAATTTCAACTTCAATTTATGATGAAATAACTAATTATTTGCAAGTAGAAGAATATAGAAGAAGTAAAAGCGGAATATCTCAAACACAACAGGTTGAAGATATTATAAGAGCAAAACAAAGGGAAATAGAAAAGACAGAAGATATAATTAGAAATAATATTAAAGAGCAATTAAATGAGGCAGAAATAATAATTGCAGGAGATAGACAAAGTATAAGTGCAAAAGATGCAAAAACTAGAATAAATGAGGCACTAGAGGTTTTAATTAATAATATTTATACAAAATTTTCATATATCAAACATAATTATACAACTCAAGATATTAGAGATTTATTCCATGAAAACAAACAAATTGTTTTAGGCAATGAAGTAGAATTTGTAAATCAAAAGGCTTATGATGCAATAAAAGATTATTGTGAAGAAAAAAATTCATATAATCTTTCTATAACAATTAGAAGTCTTTTACAAGCATTTGGAAATGCACCTTATGGTTTCTTAGACGAAGATATATTATATCTATTAACAAGATTATTAAAAGATGAAGTTATATCTTTAATCTATAATAATGAAGTACAAAATGTTACTTCTGAAGATACTTTAACAAAAATTCTAAAAAGAGATTACTATGATAGAACAATTATTAAAATGAGAAAAAAAATAGATATTACTCTAATAAATGATTTAAAAGCTATTGCAAGAAGTGCATTTAATGTAATGAATTTAAGAGATGATGAAGATGGAATGGTTGAAGATTTTAAAACAGATTGTCTTCAAAATACATTAAATAAATTAAATAAAATATCAGGGTACTATAATATTGTTGGAAGTAAATATAAATATCCTGGAAAAGAAGTAAAAGATGAGGCTACAAGTTTAATTGAAAGGTTATTAAAGATTAAAGATATTAATGAATTTTTTAATGAAGTGTCAAGTTATAAAGATAAACTAGAAGAATTTTCTCCAAAGCTAGAAATGATATTTGACTTTTTTGATGGAGTACAAAAGGAACAATTTGATGAAGCAAGAAAAATAATTACTATTTATGATAATAATAAAGACTATGCTGATAAAACAGAAGAACTTTCAAATGTGGTTGATAAAATTGTTTCTATACTAACATCTAGTGAGCCATATAGTGAGATACACGAACTACCAACATTAAGAAAAGACTTAATTGATTTACTTACACAAATGTATGATGTTAAATCAGAGCCAATTATTAAGATGATAAATAATACTATTGAATATATTGAAAACGAAGTAAAACAAGCAGAAGTAGATGAAAACTTTGGAAAGAGATATATTGATATTTGCAAAAATGTTATTGATACATTAGAGCGTTCAAATGAATTAAAAGATATATTTGCACAACAAACTAGAATAGATCAATTAAAAGATAGTTTTATTACTGCATTAGAATATGAAAAGAGTAAGAAAAATGCTACTAACGAAGTAGGAGAAGTAATAGAAGAAAAAATTGTTAAGAGAACTATTATTAGAACTGATAGTTTAATGAATCGTACTTATGAAATAAATTCAGAAGAAGATATAGATAAATATGTAGAGGAATTAAGAACTAAATTATTAAAAGAGTTTGAAAAGAATAGTAATTTAACAATTAGATAATGGAGGGAGTTTATGGGAAAAACGATTAAAGTAGATTTAAGTACAAATGGAATAAAAAAAATACAAAAAGAATTAACAAATATGCAAAAGAAATTACAACAATATGAAGGAGAGCAAAAAATTACACTACCTTATTCACAACAAGAATGGGAAAATATGACGGAATATGAAAAAAACGAAGCAATAGAAGAAGCCAAAAAAAAGTATATTGATGAAATAAAAAAGGATTTATTTAAGTAATGTGGTCTTTTATTAAAGATAATTGGATTTCTTTAATTGCCTTAATTATTTCTATAATAGGCTTCTTCAAAGAAAATATTAAGGATATATTGATACATAAAAAAAATAAAAAAGAGGAAAAATCAGCCAAAATAACAATATCGTATATAAATAATAAACTTATTATTTCTAATAAGGGAAAGTCAAATGCTAAAAATGTAAAAATTTATGTTGATAATATTGAAATAGAACATAGCAATACTTTTTCTGCATTTGCAAAAGGTATGGATTTTTCGATACTGACACCGAATAATTCTTTTGGAATAAAAAGTATTACTAGTTTAGGAAGTAAAAGAAATTTTAATATTAAAGTTAAATGGGAAGATGATAACTCTAAAAATAATTGTATTGAAGATGTTATCAATATTTAGGAGGTATAAATGGATAAAGCAATATTAAAAAAATTTGCTATTGAATCAAGACAAGATTTAATGGAAAAAATTAAAAATAAAATAAAAACTTTCTATGTTGATGAAGTGTTTTCAAATGAACAAAAAGGCGAATTATATGTTTTATCTAATGAAAAACACTCATTAAGTCTAACAAACGAAAAATATAAGAAAAGAGAACTTTTAATTAAAAGAATAAAAGAACTATCATTAGAGCAAGTAATAGAGGAAGCAGCATATACTTGGTTTAATAGAATAATTGCTATTCGTTATATGGAAATAAATGATATTCTTCCTTTAACAAAAGATAATCAATCACTTGGAATAAGAGTATTATCATCAAAAGATAATACTCCCGATCCAGAAATATTAAAGTTTACTAATTTAACTAATCCAGATTTAGATATTGACTTTAAAAAAGAAATATATGCAGAATTAAAAGATGAAAATGATAAATTTAAATATATTTTATTATTAGTTTGTAAAAAATTAGGAAAAGTTATTCCACAAGTATTTGATGGAATAACTGATTATATTGATATTTTAATACCAGATAATTTACTTAATGATACTGGATTTATAACAAAAGTCATAAGAGAAGTTCCAGAAGAAAATTATAATCAAGTAGAAATTATTGGGTGGTTATACCAATACTATAATCAAACAGAAAAAGATAGAGTAATATCAGCAAAAAAAGCATATAAGAAAAATGAAATTCCCTATGCTACTCAATTATTTACACCAGACTGGATTGTAAAATATATGGTTGAAAATTCATTGGGAAGATATTGGATAGAAAATAGAGGAGATAGTACAATAAGTAATAATTGGAAATATTTTATAAAAGATAACTTAGATATGGGTAATAGTAGATTAAAAGTGAAAGATGTTAATAATATGACTGTTGCTGATTTAAGTAAAATACCAATAAAAAGACTTACGAATTTTTCAGTTAAAGATATTACTTTTATAGATCCTTGTTGTGGAAGTGGACATATTTTAGTGTATGCCTTTGAAATTTTTTATCAGATGTATTTAGAAGAGGGATATAATAAAAATAATATTCCAGAGTTAATATTAAAGAATAATTTATATGGGTTAGACATTGATGACAGAGCAGGACAGTTATCTATATTATCTGTATTATTAAAAGCAAGAGAATATGATAAAAACATATTTAATAAAGAAATAGTTAGAAATTTGAATATAATGAGTATTCAAGAAACTAATAATATAGACAATTTTGTTATTTCAAATTTAACTGGCAAAAACAGCCAAGATGACATTGCATATTTAATAGATTCATTTACTAATGCAAAAGAAATAGGTTCTTTACTTGTATTAGAAGAAAGAGATTATACTGATATAGAAAAAGCAATTCTTAAAAATGAGACAATTTTTGGAATTGAATTAAGGGAAAAATTGCTTCCAATAATAAAAATTGCAAATATCTTGAACCAAAAATATGATGTAGTAGTAACTAATCCACCATATATGAATAGTAGTGTTATGTCTGTTAATTTAAAAAAGTATATTCAAAAAGTATATTCAAAAGTTAAAAGTGATATATTTGCCTCATTTATGATAAGAAATATAATGTTTAGCAAAAAAAATAGTTATCTTGGTTTTATGACTCCTTATGTATGGATGTTTATTTCTTCTTATGAAGAACTTAGAAAATATATTTTAAATAATGTAAATATTGAAAGTCTTATCCAATTAGAATATTCTGCTTTAGAAGAAGCAACAGTGCCAATCTGTTCTTTTGTTTTATCAAAAACTAATAGCAATAATAATGGTATATATTTTAAATTGTCAGATTATAAAGGTGGAATAGCAACACAAGAGCAATCATTTTTGAAAATAATATCAGATAAAAAGAAGAATTGCTATTTAATAAAAAATGAAATTTTTAAAATTACCCCATATAATGAGATTATTTATTGGGTTTCTGAAAATACAATAAATAATTTTAGGTATAATGATATAAGTAAATATATAAGTCCAAGAATTGGACTCGTGACAGGGGATACAAATAGGTTTTTAAGATACTGGTATGAAGTTAAAAATAAATCCATTAAATTTGATTGTTTAAATATTGACGATAGCATTAAATCAAAAATAAAATGGTTTCCGTATCAAAAGGGAGGAGCGTATAGAAAATGGTATGGCAATAATGAATATGTGATTAATTGGTTAAATGATGGCTACGAAATAAAAAATGAAAATAATGAGTTGAATACTGGCAGAATTAGATCACATAATTATAATGGAGAATATAGTTTTAAAAAAGCAATTACATGGACAAAAATTTCATCTTCTAACTCGGCATTTAGATATGTTGATAATGGCTTTTTGTTTGATGATGCAGGACCTATAGGTTCATGTCAAGGTGATTATGAATTTTTGCTTCTAGGATTATATAATTCAATTGTTGGAGCGTATTATTTATCAATGCTTAATCCTACTTTAAATCTTACTCCTGGTAATTTGTTAACAATGCCATTTAAATCGGAAATAATTGAAAAAAAAGCAAAAATAGAACAAAATGTAAAAAAGATAATTGAATTATCAAAACAAGATTGGGATTCTTTTGAAACAAGTTGGGATTTTGTTAGACATCCATTATTATTAGAAGCAAATTTAACACCAAAACAAATTCAAAAAGAAGAATCTAATGGATTTCAAGTATGTGATAATTTAGAAGAAGCATATAATCATTGGGTTATAAGTTGTAATAATAGATTTAAACAACTTAAAGAAAATGAAGAAGAATTAAATCGTATTTTTATAGATATATATGGTTTACAAGAAGAATTAACACCAGAAGTAGATGATAAAGATATAACTATAAGAATGGCAGATAAAGAAAGAGATATTAAATCATTTATTAGTTATGCAGTTGGTTGTATGTTTGGTAGATATTCATTAGATGAAGATGGACTTTCTTTTGCAGGTGGAGATTTTGATATAAATAGATATAAATTATTTAAAGTAGATGTAGATAATGTTATTCCAATAACAGATCAAGCCTATTTTGGAGATGACATAGTAGAAAGATTTAAAGAATTTTTAAAAGTTGTGTATGGTAAAGAAACTTTTAATGAAAATCTTGACTTTATTGCCGAAGCATTAGGCAAAAAAGGAACAGAAACAAGTGAAGACACTATAAGAAGATACTTCTTAAATGACTTTTATAAAGACCATATTAAAACATATCAAAAGCGACCAATTTATTGGCTATTTGATAGTGGTAAGAAAAATGGATTTAAAGCACTTGTTTATATGCACAGATATAATGAAAATCTAGTACCAAAAATAAGATTAGATTATTTACATAGAATACAAACGACTTATGAAAAATTATTATCAGATGTTAATTATAGACTAACAACTGATTTATCAATGACAGATAAAAAAATGGCAGAAAATAGAAAAGCAGACTTAAATGCTAAATTACAAGAAATAAAAGAATATGATGAAAAAATAGCACACATAGCAAATCAAAGAATTAGTATAAATTTAGATGATGGAGTAAAAGTGAATTATGAGAAGTTTAAAGACATACTGGCAAAAATAAAATAGGAGGATAGATTATGTTTGATGAAGTATTACAACTATTAAATGATACTTTAAATGGTGCTTTTTCAAGAGATACAGAAAGAAAAAGAACTAGAAAAATTATATTCTGGTATGATTCTAAACAAGAATATCTTGATTTTATCAATGAATTAGAATTAGATAATACTGAAATATTAAAATACGATAACAATAGTTTTTGGATTAGATACCATATAGAAAAAGAAGAACTTAATAAGAATATTATTATCTATCTTCCTTTTGAAAGAAAAAAAGGTATAGATAATGACTTATTAGATTTAGAAACTGCAAATAGTGATTTATTGTTTAATCCAGATTCAACAACAATGAGATT
>CANRPS010000046.1 GCA_947632585.1 uncultured Clostridia bacterium | reverse complement strand
GGTGGTAAAGGACAATATGGTGATGTTTGGTTTGAAATGGAACCATTAGAGCCAGGAAAAGGAATTGAATTTGAAAGCAAGATAGTAGGTGGAGTTGTTCCAAAAGAATATATTAAACCTATTGAACAAGGTATGAGAGAAGCTGCTCAAACAGGTGTACTTGCTGGATATCCAGTTATAGACTTTAAAGTATCATTAGTTGATGGATCATATCACGAAGTAGACTCTTCAGAAATGGCATTCAAAATTGCAGCATCTATGGCATTTAAAGAAGGATGCAAACAAGGTGGAGCAGTTATATTAGAGCCAATAATGAAAGTAGAAATAACAGTTCCTACAGAATACATGGGAGATGTTATAGGAGATGTAAACTCTCGTCGTGGTAAGATTGAAGGAATGGAAGAAGTTCAAGGAATGGAAGAAATTAGAGCATTTATTCCACTATCTGAAATGTTTGGATACGCAACAGATTTACGTTCAAAAACACAAGGTAGAGGAAGTTACTCTATGGAACCATCTCACTATGAAGAAGTTCCAAAATCAGTTCATGAAACAATAGTTGCATCAAGAAATAAAAATGCTTAATTTTGTATTATTACAAAAACTAAAAAAGACTTGCATTTTTACTATAAATAGTATATAATGCAAACACTGACTAAAATATGTTATTAAATTTAAAAAATAATAAAGAGATTAAATCTCAAATTAAAGGAGGAATTAAAAAATGGCAAAAGCAAAATTTGAAAGAACAAAGCCACACGTTAACATCGGTACAATCGGACACGTTGACCATGGTAAAACAACAACAACAGCAGCTATTACAAAATATTTGGAGTTATTAGGAAAAGCTAATTATACAGCATATGATCAAATCGATGGAGCTCCAGAAGAAAAAGCAAGAGGAATCACAATCAACACAGCACACGTTGAATATGAAACAGATAAAAGACACTATGCACACGTTGACTGCCCAGGTCACGCAGATTATGTAAAAAACATGATCACAGGTGCAGCTCAAATGGATGGTGCAATATTAGTTGTTTCAGCAGCTGATGGACCAATGCCTCAAACAAGAGAGCATATCTTATTAGCAAGACAAGTTGGAGTTAAATATATCGTAGTTTATTTAAATAAATGTGATATGGTTGACGATCCAGAATTATTAGAATTAGTTGAAATGGAAGTTAGAGACTTATTAACAAGTTATGATTTCCCTGGAGATGAAATTCCAATAATTAAAGGTTCATCTTTACAAGTATTAGAGAGCACATCAAAAGATCCTAACGATCCAGTTTATGCTCCAATAAAAGAATTAATGGATGCTGTTGATAGCTATATTCCATCACCAGAAAGACCATTAGATCAACCATTCTTAATGCCAATAGAAGACGTTATGACAATTACTGGTAGAGGAACAGTTGTTACTGGTAGAGTTGAGAGAGGTCAAGTTAAAGTTGGTGAAGAAGTAGAAATCATTGGATTAACTACAGAAAGAAAGAAAACAGTTATAACTGGACTTGAAATGTTCAGAAAATCATTAGATTCAGCTCAAGCTGGAGATAATGCAGGAGCATTATTAAGAGGTATTGATAGAAAAGACGTAGAACGTGGTCAAGTTCTTGCAAAACCAGGAACAATCAACCCTCATACTAAATTTACTGCACAAGTTTATGTCCTAACTAAAGAAGAAGGTGGACGTCATACTCCATTCTTTAACGGATATAGACCACAATTCTATTTCAGAACAACAGATGTTACAGGTGTTATTGAATTAGCAGCTGGAACAGAAATGGTTATGCCAGGAGATAATGTTTCTATGACAATAGAATTAATTACACCAATCGCTATCGAAAAAGGATTAAGATTTGCTATCCGTGAAGGTGGTAGAACAGTAGGTTCTGGTGTAGTATCAGAAATTTTAGGATAATAAAAATAAAAGTAGCAAGAATAATAATCTTGCTATTTTTTTAAACAAAAAGTAAGATATAATAAATCCCCCAACTCTTTGAAAAAGGTTGGGGGACTTGACGTTTTAGATACGTACGTCGACGTCAGTACCATTATCATCGATACTTATCGATATTGACAAATGAATTCCTAGGCAAATCATGATATTAATTGCAATATCATGTAATTCTAGATCATTTACAACACCATTTTTTACGATGGCGATAATGGCACTTTTTTGTTCTTCAGTGAATGGTTGTTGTGTATGTAGTGATACATTCACATCATCTGGAGAACGAGGATGTTTCCGTCGGTTCCTAAAAAGCCTGTCAAAGATGTTCATCAGAAACCTCCTTTACAGAAAAATACATACGTTATCGTATGTTCGCTAAATATATTAACATAAATTCCCGAATAACACAAGGAAAATCATTATTAAAAATATAAAAAAATTTGAATAATGTTAGTTCTATAAATGAAAAACAAAAAAAGCAATTACGAATTTGATGTTTAGGTGTAAAATGTAACTGCTTTATTTATGTAACTTGATATATTTTTTTATTTTCCTTGCTATTATAGTGTAAATTTGATAAAATAAACAAAAAGATATGGAGATAGTATGTTTGAAAAAATAGAAGAATTAGAGGAATCAATACAAAATTGTACAAAATGTAAACTATGTAAAAATAGAAAAAATATAGTATTTGGGGTAGGAAATATAAATACTAAAATAATGTTTATAGGAGAAGGACCTGGAGCAGATGAGGATGATCAAGGAATTCCTTTTGTAGGAAAAGCAGGACAACTTATGAACAAAGCATTTGATATAGTTGGAATTAACAGAGAAGAAATATATATTGCAAATATTGTAAAATGTAGACCACCAAATAACAGAGATCCAGAACAAGATGAAATAACAGCTTGTATAGATTATTTGAGAAATCAAGTAATGATAATAAAACCTGAAATAATAGTATTACTTGGAAGAATAGCACTTCAAAATATTTTGGGAAGTGAATATAAAATAACAGCAAGTAGAGGAAAATGGATAGAAAAAAAAGACATATTTTATATGCCAACTTGGCATCCGGCAGCTTTGCTTAGAGATGAAACCAAAAAGGTAGATTTTATAGAAGACTTAAAACAAGTGGTCGAAAAATTAGAAAATATTAAGAGGTAAAAATGAAACAAGAAAGCATAAAAGAAGAAGCAAAATATTGTTTGAATTGTAAAAATAAACCTTGTTCTATTAAAGGTTGTCCATTAAATAATAATATTCCCGAATTTATAGAACAAGTAAAACAAGAAAATTATGAAAAAGCATATGAAATTTTGAGTGAAACAACCATAATGCAACCTATATGTGGAAGAATATGTGCACATCAAAAACAATGTCAGGGTTCTTGTACAAGAGGAATAAAAGGAAAACCTGTAAACATCGGAGAATTAGAGGCATTTGTAGGAGATTATGCAATTAAAAATAATTTAAAGATAAAGAAGCAAATAAATGAAAAATTAGTAAATAAAAAAGTTGCAATAATAGGTGGTGGTCCATCAGGACTTACTTGTGCAGCATTTCTTGCAAAACAGGGTGTAAAAGTTACAATATATGAAAGATATAATTCCTTGGGTGGACTATTAATTTATGGAATACCAGAATTTAGATTATCTAAAGATATTGTCAAGAAAGCAATTGATAAAATACTAGAGCTTGGAATAGAAGTTAGATATAATCAAAAACTGGGAGAAAATCTATGCTTAGGAGACTTGAAAAAATATGATGCTATATATCTAGCTTTTGGTGGAAATATTTCTTGTAAAATGGGAATAGATGGAGAAAATTTAATTGGAGTATATGGAGCAAATGAGCTACTTGAATATAGTAATTACCCTAACTTTGAAGATAAAGAAGTGATAATAAATGGGGGAGGTAATGTTGCAATAGATATTGCAAGAGTTATAAAAAGAAAAAATGCCAAAAAAGTAACTATTGTTTATAGAAGAGATAAAGAACAAATGCCGGCAGAGAAACAAGAAATAGAAGTAGCACAAAAAGAAGACATAGAATTTTTATATAAGAATAATATAGTAAAAATAAATGGAAAAGAAAAAGTAGAAAGTGTTGAGTTAATAAAAACAGAGCTTGTAAAAAAAGAAGAAAGCACAAGACTTTTTCCTATGGATATAAAAGGAAGCAATTATGTAAAAAAAATAGACTTTGTAATAATGGCACTTGGATCTAAATTAGATGACTTTGTAAAAGATTTAGGCATAGAAATGACACCTAAAAATTATATAAAAGTAGATAAAAATTTAAAAACATCAAATCCTAAAATTTATGCAGGAGGAGATATAATTGGACAAGAAAAAACAGTAGCACATGCTTCAAGAAATGGAAGAGATGCAGCAAAAAAAATTATAGAAGAATTTTGTAAATAACAAAAATAAAAAAAGCTATTGCTTTTTTTAGAAGAACATAATAAAATAGAAATACTTGAAAAAATGAAAGGGTTGGAAATAACAATGAAAATATTATTGGATGCAATGGGTGGAGATAATAGCCCAGATGCAAACATAAAAGGAGCGGTAAAAGCAATAAATCAAATAAAAGCAGAGGTAGTATTGATTGGAAAGCAAGAAGTTATAGAAGAAAGATGCAAAGCTCTTTTTGGAAAAAAATTAAATGAAATTTCACCAAGATTATCAATAAAACATACTAGTGAAGTTATAGAAATGGAAGATGGACCAACAGATAGTATCAAGCATAAAAAAGATTCATCTATGGTTGTTGGATTTAATATGTTAAAAAATAATGAAGGAGATGTATTTATTTCTGCAGGAAATTCTGGAGCATTACTTGCAGGGGCAACTCTTTTAGTTGGGAGAATAAGAGGAATAGATAGACCAGCATTAGCTGGAATATTACCGGCTTATAAAAGTAGACTTGTTTTAATAGATGCAGGTGCAAACACCAATTGTAAACCTATTAATTTACTTCAATTTGCTCAAATGACTAGCATATATATTAGAAACACATTTGGAATAGAACATCCGAAAATCGGACTGTTAAATATTGGAACAGAAGAAACTAAAGGAAATGACTTAACAAAAGAAAGTTATATGTTGCTAAAAGAAAAGGCAGAAAGTTTAAATATTAATTTTATAGGCAATGTTGAAGGTAGAGATGCTTTTTCTGGTAATGTAGATGCAATTGTAACAGATGGATTTACAGGAAATATGTTTTTAAAGACAGTAGAAGGATTAGGTAAGTTTGTAAAAACAACTTTAATTGACTCTTTAACAGAAAATATTGTATCTAAAATAGCAGCCGTACCATCACTTCCTGCAATAAAGAAATTTTCTAAGGCAATGGATTATAAATCATATGGTGGAGCATTATTTTTAGGAGTAAAAAAGCCAGTAGTAAAGGCACATGGAAGTAGTGACGAAAAATTATTTGAATTTACAATTAAACAAGCTGAACAATTTGTAAATAATAAAACAGTAGAAAATTTAATTTCTGAATTTGAAAAGGAAAAAACTGAACAGTAATTCCAAAATAAAATAAATTTTACATTTCTATTGACAAATAATAGAACATATAATATAAATGATTTATACAAAGGTGATATCAATTAAATATAAACGAGATATCTTATTTGCAAACTTGAGAGGAGGTGAACTTACAAGATGAGTTCAGAAGAAATATTTGAAAAAGTAAAAAATATAATTGTTGATTTATTACAAGTATCAGAAGATGCAGTTACTCCTGAAGCACATTTTATAGATGACTTAGGAGCAGATTCTTTAGATTTAGTAGAATTAATAATGGGAATTGAAGAGGAATTTAATATAGAAATTCCAGATGGAGAAGCAGAAAAAGTTGTAACAGTTGGAGATGTAGTAGAATACATAAAAGAAAATGTAGAAGGAAATGCTGAATAATTTTTTTAAAATTAAAAAATAATGGGTATTTTAGGTAAATATCCATTTTTTCTTTATTAAGAGGTGAAAAAATGAACTATTCAAAACTTGAAGATGAATTAGGATATATATTCAATGATAAAAATTTATTAGAAACAGCACTAACTCATACTTCTTATGCTTATGAAAAAAATACCAAGAGTAATGAAAAATTAGAGTTCTTAGGTGATAGTATATTAGAGTTTTTATCAAGTGTGTATATATATAATAACTATAAAAATTTAAAAGAAGGAGAAATGACTAAAGTTAGAGCTCAAGTAGTTTGTGGAGAAAATTTATCAAAGATAGCGAAAAAACATAATTTTAGTGATTTTTTACTACTAGGAAAATCGGAAAAAGTATCTAATCATGTCAATGAAAACATTTTGGCAGATAGTGTAGAAGCTGTAATTGCAGCAATGTATATAGATGGTGGACTAAATATAGCAAATGATTTTATTATAAAAAATTTAAAAGCTGATATCGAATTTGCAAGCAAAAACGTTGGCAAAAAGGACTATAAAACTGTATTACAAGAAATTCTACAAAAAAATGGAGACGTGGATATCGAATATAGAATTATAAAAGAAATTGGACCAGATCACGACAAAATCTTTGTGTCAGAGGTAATATATAATGGTAAAGTTTTAGCAACAGGTGAGGGGAAAAGTAAAAAAAGTGCTGAAATGGAAGCTGCAAAACTAGCGATAAATGTATTAAAAATGAATGAACAATAGAAAGGATTTTATATAATAGATATGAAAAGACAATATATTATTCCAATATTTATATCTAATAATGAATGTGTAGATGATTGTGAAAATTGTAATACTAGAGAGCTAAATGTAGAAAAACTAACAAGAGAAGATATAAAAAATAAAATAGAAGAACATTTAAAACAGGTAAAAGAACATTCAAAAGTTGAAATTGCTTTCTTGGGAGGATGTTTTACAGCTTTAAAAAAAGAGAAAAGAAAGGAACTTTTAGAAGAAGCTTATACATATGTCAAGGCTAAAAAAGTTCAAGCAATTAGAATATCTACAACACCTAATTATATATCTAGAGAGATTTTAAAAGAATTAAAAAAATATAAGGTTAAAACAATAGAATTATATGCTCCTTCATCAAATGATTACATTTTACAAAAATCTAGAATAAAATATAATTTTGATACATTAAAAAGAAGTTCTAAAATGATAAAACTTTATGGATTTGATTTAGGATATAAAATGATGATAGGATTACCAGAAAGTACATATATAGATGAAATTAATACTGCAAGAGAATTAATAAAATTAAGACCTAAAATGGTAAGAATTAATATAGTAGTAGTTATAAGGGGAACTTTTTTAGAAAAAATTTATGAAGAGAGAAAATATAAAGAACTAACTTTAACACAAGCAATTGAAACCTGTAAAGAATTAATGAAACTTTTTGCAAGAAAAAAGATAGAAGTAATTAGAATAGGTTATGAAGTAGACAATGTTTATTCTAATAAAGGAAAAATACAAAATAATATAATAGCTGGACCATATCATATGAATTTTAGAGGATTGGTAGAATCAGGAATGTGGTATGATGTTATAGTAGAAAAGATAAAAAAACTTAATACAAAAGTAAAAGAAGTAGAATTTATGGTAAATCCTATAGATATTGATAATGCAATAGGAATAAATAGAGAAAATATAGAAAAACTGAAAGATGTATATGATGTTGATTTAATTATAAAAGCAGACTCACAGATAAAGCAGGGAAAATCAAAAATACAAGTTACTAAGGTATATTAATATAAAAAATATCCACTATATTATATAGTGGATATTTTTTATATTTAAAAGTTTCAAAATATCAAATAAAATAAAAAAATTATAACATGGAGCGAATAAGGAGGTTATTTGTGAAAAATTTTCCTCCCAAATTTTGCTCAAAAAAAAACAATTTGATTAATCAACTGATGGTATCAGTATATCATATATTCAATAACTTGTATATATAAATTGTATT
>CANRPS010000045.1 GCA_947632585.1 uncultured Clostridia bacterium | reverse complement strand
ATATTACTTATAGGTTTCCATTATACTACAATTTAACATAATTTTCAAGTATTAATTTCAATATTCCCGAAATAAAGAGTAAATTTCTTTATTATATAAAAATAGCTTTTTATATAATATTTTTTATCAATTTTCTTTTTTAAAAAAGCTTAATATTTTATTTATAATCTTTTTCAATAAGATTTCTTCTTTGTTCTTAATTAAAATATTACTAGAAATTTCATTTTTATCATTAAAAATCTCAGTAGAATATTTTTTCTTTTTTGCTTCTTCAATTTTATATAATTCATTTTTTTCTTTTTCTATTAAAACCTTTCTTTGTTCTTCAGTTGCTAGATAATTTTTGTACAAATTATATAAAATTGCTTTTGTTTCTGCCATTAAATTCCAAGAATTATATTCTAGGTTTTCATCATACTCATACTTATAATTTTTATCCTTATTTTCTTCTAAAGCATTAATTATATCTACAGGTATTTTTTTATAATCATTAATATTTAAGCAACTTAAAATAGCTTGTACTTCAACAAATGATTTTTTATAATTATTTGATACCATTTCCATTATTCTTGTTCCTCCTGTTTTTTCCCTCTAGTAATATCTCCTAATACTTTTCCTGCTTCTTTACTTTCCTTTATTGTTACACCTTTTATAATTTCTCCAATTTCTCCTACTCTATTTTCTTTAGCTTTTTGTACTAACTTTTCATACTTTTTTCTTGATAAACCAAATATTGAATTAAATTTTCCTCTTTTATCTATTACTTCTTGTCCTTGTTCTTCTATAAATCTTTCTCTTTCTTGTATTTGTTCTAATGTTAAACTTAAAATTGATGCACTTACCTTAATATATTCTATATATCCCTTTTCTTTTAAATATGGTAATACTTTTCTTAATGTTTTATTATCTTTTGATACTATAAGTGGTAATAAATATTGTGTTCCAAATTCTTCTTTTATGTAATCAATATTTTCTTTTAGTTTTTTGGCTGGTTTTAAAAAGATACTTCCTGTTAGTTCTATTTCATTTTCCCTGCATATTTTTACTATTTTTTCTATTTCTTCTGCTGATTTTAAAAATACACTTCCTGTTAGTTCTATTTCGTTTCTTCTACATACTTTCACTATTTTTTCTATCTCTTCTGCTGGTTGTTTAAATACAGTTCCTGTTAGTCCTATTCCATTTTCTTTGCATACCTTTATTATTCTTTCTATTTCTTCTGCTGTATTATAAAATACACTTCCTGTTACTTCTATTTCGTTTCTTCTACATACTTTCACTATTTTCTCTATTTCTTCTGCTGTTCTTAAAAACACACTTCCTGTTAGCTCAATTTCGTTTCTTCTACATACTTCTACTATTTTTTCTATCTCTTCTGCTGGTTTTAAAAATACACTTCCTGTTACTTCTATTCCGGTTTCTCTGCATATTTTTACTATTTTTTCTATTTCTTCTGCTGGTTTTAAAAATACATTTCCTGTTAATTCTATCCCATTTTCTTTGCATACTTCTACTATTTTTTCTATCTCTTCTGCTGGTTTTAAAAATACTGTTCCTGTTAGCTCTATTCCATTTTCTCTGCATATTTCTATTATTTTTTCTATTTCTTCTGCTGGTTTTAAAAATGCACTTCCTGTTAGTTCTATTCCGTTTCTTCTACATACTCCTATTATTTTTTCTATCTCTTCTGCTGGTTTTAAAAATACATTTCCTGTTGGTTCTATTCCGTTTCTTCTACATACTTCTACTATTTTTTCTATTTCTTCTGCTGTTTGTCTAAATACAATTCCTGTTAGTTCTATTCCGTTTCTTCTACATACTTCTATTATTTCCTCTATTTCTTCTAACTCCATCCTAGAAATACTTGCTTGAAGTACTTGGAGTTTATTTAAACTTTTAAATCTGTTTTCTATTGTTCTTATTCTTTCTACATCCACACCCAGTATGCTTGTAGTTTTATTTATATATTCTACTCCATAATTTTCTTCTATATATTTATATGTCTTTTTTAATTCTTGTGGAGCTGTTTTCTCATATACTTTATATTTTTTATTTTCTTCTAAGCCCTTAATGTAATGCTCTTCTAATGTAGAAGTCCATTCATCTATAACATTACCATCTTCATCAATTACTTGTAATTCTGCACCTTCTATTGGATTTCCGTCAACATCAGTTTTTAGAATAGCAACCTTTTTATCAACCATTTCAATATCAAGATTTGTTTTATTACTTGGTACTGTAAATTCAATATCAGTAGCTTTTACATAAGGTTCAGGAACTTTTATTTCTTGTAAAATATAAGTTTTACCCTCTTCCAAATTAGAGATATAGTGTATATTTCCATCAGTAGTCCAACTATCAATTATATTTCCTTTTGTATCAATAACTTGTAATTTTGCTCCTATTATAGTTTCTTTATCTACATTTACTTTGTTAGCACTTACTTGCTCATCTTTCATTTGAACTTTTTGAATATCAGCTGTATTTTCTATTGTAAATTTTATATCTGTTGCTTTTACATATCCATTTGCAGCAACTTTTTCTCTTAAAGTATATTCTTTATCTACTGTTAAACCTTCTATTGTATGAGGTTTTTTCTTTGAAATCCACTCATCTACTACATTTCCATCTTCATCAATTACTTGTAATTTTGCACCAGGAATTTCATTTTCTCCAGTAATATCTGTTTTAGAAATTTCAACTAAAGTAGTTTCGTTTTCTATATCTTTTTCAATAACGTATTCTTTCGTTTTAGTATCAGTTTGCTCAAAGTTTATTTCATAAACTTCGCTATTTATAACAGTTCCGTCTAAAAAATTAATTTCTTGTAAAGTATAAGAACCCATTGGAAGCCCTGCAATTTGTAAATCCCCATCAGCATCTACATTATATTCTCCAATTGTTTGTCCTTTCTTATATATAATTGAGCCATCAGCGTAATCAATTATATCTTCTTTTGCTTTTAGTCTGAATTTAATTGAACTTAAATCGCTTGCATCAATTAAAGATTTATCAACGTCTTCTCTTAAAAGTACAGATTTATCAATTATTAATCTGCCTGTTGGTTGCTCGTTTTCTACTTCAACTGTAATCCAAGCATCCCAATTCAAATCATATTCAACTGTTTCATTCATACTATTTACATAGAAAATTAAATAATCTTCTAGTTCATTAAATCCTTGTGGAATTTTCTTTTCAACTAATCTATAAGTTCCAGCATCAAGTGTTGTTTCTGTTTCACATTTACCTTCTTCATCTGTTGTCCACTCTCTGTAATATTTAGAGCCTACTTTACATTGAACTAAATTCCACTCTCTTGTAGCTCTGTCATATTTATATAATTCAAATGTAGCATTTGAATATGTTACAACTTTTCCAGTTTTCTTGTCCTTTTTTACCATTTTTATATATGCAGTAAATGGGCTGTCGTTTGCAATTACTTCTTTGATAACACCATCAGAGTTTTCATCAATAGTTACCGTAAATTCTTCAACTCTATTTATATCATTATCTGGTACATAAGTTTCAGAAACGACATATTTTCCATAAGCAAGAAAATCAGAAATTCCATGTCCGTCAAGGTCCGTTTCAAATGTACACCACTCATCTTCTGCAAATTCGCTTATATGGTCATAAGCATTATCAAATCCACCATAATATTTTACATATTTTTCAAGAATTGCTGTAAATTGAGCCTTATCTACAACTGGTGCTACTTGGTTCATATCTGTTGATACTTTTATTAGTTCAAATTTTGCTCTTTCTACTTGTTCTTTAACAGTTTGTGATACATCTATGTCAGCTGTATATTGATCTACATAATCAACGCTAAATTCATAAGTTGTTGTATCTGGCAAATATCCTGATTTTGGAATTTCAGTTTCTCTTAAATAATATTTTCCCATAGGAAGTCCTTTTAATTTACTTCCACTTATACTTAAAGATACTCCATCTGCATTGTTTAAGATTTTAACAGTTGGTGTACCTGTAGCATCAAATGTGAATTTTGCAATCGCATCATTTTTGTTGTAATAATCTACTGTCTTTGCATAGTTTGTTATTTTCTCATTTGCATATAATGTGTATTCTGCTCCTGAAAATGTGGCATCACCATGATGGTATGTGCCGTCTGGTCTTACTCCGTTTCCAGTTAAAACATCAGCTTTTTTAATATCAATTAATCCAGTTGGTTCATCATTTATAATTGTTGTAGAATCAAAAACAACTGATGTATTTTCATCAGCATATTTTAACTCAACTTCTTTTGATTCTGTATTTAATAAATATCCTGTTGGAGCATAAACTTCTGTTACTGTATATCTTCCAAGATGTAAATTTTCAAGTGTTCCACTTCCATTTGAACTTGCTTCAATAGTACCTACTTCATCTCCTGCGTGGAAATATGTTACTGTACCAGCTTTATTCTTTATATCTTCAGTAGCTGTTACTAAAAATTTTGCTCCTGATACATTATCATTATTTTTATTAGTTTTTGTTACAGTTATTTTGCCAGTAGGTTCATAACTTATTATTTCACCTAAATCTAGTTCTATGGTTGGTGTATTTGCATCTTTATACCCTATATTGAATGTACGTTTTTTACTATCTTTTAAATATCCATTAGGTACAGATAATTCTTGTATATAATAACGGCCTAGCTTCAAATCTCCTATTGTAGCAGTTCCATCTGTTCCAGTAAGTACTGATCTTACTTTTTGTCCTGCTGTATAATATGTTATAGAACCATCAGCATTAGTTATATCTTCATCTGCAAAAAGTCCAAATTCTACTCCTGATATTCCATCTCCATTATCGTTTATTTTCTTAAACTTTAATTCTCCAGTAGGCTCAGAATTTGAAATTTCTCCTATATCAACTTCCACAATATCCTCAGTAATGGTAGCTTCGTGTTCAGTTTTATCTATTATATAGCCTGTTGGAACTGATTTTTCTACTACTTTATATTTACCTACAGGTAGATTTTCAATTGAGCCAGTACCATCTGCAAGAGTCGTAATTGTTCCTACTTCATCTCCTTTAGCATAAGATGCAGAAGATGAACTTATATCTTCATTTGCAATAACACTAAAGACTGCTCCTTGAAGTCCTGCACCAGTTGTATTTACTTTTTTAAGTTTTATTTTTCCTCCTGTTGCAGTAACATTTATTTTAAACTCAATTGGATATAGATAATTTGTATAAAGCATATCTTGAACGCTTGATGATGAAAACTCTATATAGATAACTGTATTACCTTCATCATAAGTTTGTCCTTCTGGAGTTAGAGCATAAATACCTGAATCTCTGCTATTAAAATTAACACTTGTTGCTTTGTTTGCTTTTATAGAAATTATATTTGATTTATTAGTATGTGAAAAAGTAACTCCATCTTTTTCAACAGAGAAATCTCCAAATTTTTCAAACCAAGAATGTTGAAGTTGATGTGTTTCTCCAACATTAACTTTAATATCATTCCAAACTTTTGAAGTACTCCAATTTGTAAATCCTTCTCCATCACTATATGAACAATTATAATATTCACAACATCTATCTATAGCTTCTTGTCTCCAAGCATCTAAAGAGCTTTTTGTAAGCCACTCTGATTTCCATATTCCTGAAAGTGGATATTTTGTATCAAACTCGGTTGATGATACTGACCAGCACATTTGTTGAGCTGCAATTGCTGTTTTCCACGCTTCGTCAGAAGTTGGAACACCAGTTCCATATTTTGCAGTATGTCCAAAATAAATTAATAGTGAAAGTTCTTTTAATGTTTCTTCCACTCTTGTTGTGTAATCTGAACCATAGTAATATTCTTTTCCTGTAGGTGAAGTTTTACTATATTCCATACAGAAAACTAATGATGTAACTCCTCCTGTGGTCATATAGTGCATCTCGTGTCCAAAACGTGCATAAGAACCTTCACATACTCCAAATTTAGCTGATGTATTAAGACCAGTAATACCACTTAATGCACTTATTGGCATTATTCCATTATCTTCATTAATTGACATCATAGCTTTTTTATTTTCGTCTGTTTCTTCTAATTCTTCTTTTGAAACTATTTGTATTATTTTACTTAATTCTTCTTTTGATTTATTTGTATATTCTAATATTTTATCATCTGTTTTTTCAACTTCTATTTCAATTCCATTTTCTACAATAATTCCAAAATATACTGTTGTTTCTTCATCACATAGTTTTTCTATGTTAGAATATGATGTTGGAACAACTTTTATTTCATTATTATTGTTTATTAGTATAGCAACTTTTTCTCCTAGTGAAAATTTAGAAATATCTATTGGCATAATTACTTTTTGTGATGTTTTATCGTTTGTTTCAATTTCATTCGTAACTGTACTCTCATCTTCATTTTCTATTTTTTCTGTAGTAATTTCATCTGTTGCTGCAAATACCTCTGATTTAATAAGAATTAAATCAGGTAATAATGTACTTAGTAAAATTATTAATGCACAAATAAAATATAAAATTTTTCTTGCTTCTAGCATATTTTTATTCTCCTCTCTTAGATTTTAATTTATTAAATGGGTTCTATATTTGCAAGAATATAACATCTTTGTTCTGTTGGTCTCTTTCTTGCTTTTATATATGAGCAAGTAGATAATTTAACAATTTTTTCTATATTTTCTACATTTGAAATATGATATTTACTTTTATTAATGTAATATTCGATTTCTTGTTCAAAATTTAATGACTTTATATTGTTTTCTTCTGTATTAATATCAATAGAATAGGCACTAAAAATTGTCGCTTTATAATTACATTTTGGAGTGTATATTTCAAACGTATTGTTGGAATAAAAAAAGTCTTCTTGTAGATATTTACTTAATTCCGAAAACATTATATTATTCCTCATATTATGTCCGTGTATTATGGTTTCTCTATCTTCAAAAGGTAAGCCATTAATTGTAAATATTGAACCATTTGAATTGTATTCCTTCATATAGTTGTGTTTTAAATAATATAAGTCATCACTACTATGCAAAATTGGGTAATCTATATTTGTATTATTAATTTTTATCCATCCAATAATATCTTCATTTATTGCTTTTAGTTTTTTCCAATCTATAGTAGTTGTAGTTAATGAAGTTTCATCTTCTGTATTTTCTTGAATAACATCCTCTTTTAATTCTTCCATTGAATTATTCGTTTTTCTATAATACATATAATTTTTTATTAAGAAATATAAAGATGTTATAAAAATTATTATAGAAAAAAATATAATAATTTCTCCAATTAAGTGTGTAGATTTTCTCATCTTGGAATTTTATATCACTTCCTCTCTTAAACAATAAAATAGAACTAGCTTTTCCCAGTTCTATAATATTTTTTATATATTTTGAAACTTCAAAATATGAATTTGGATTTGTAATTTTTTGGATTACTTTATCTAATGTAAAAGGATTAGAATAATATCATAAATTCCAAGTATTAAAGCATCATTTTTTCTATATTTCATAATCCTTTTCCTTTTCATTTTGCACTTTTCTTTCGGTTTGTAATTTAATTTCATCAAGTGTATTATCTTCTTCAAGCCATATCGCAATAGAACTCTCCATAGATCTTCCTGATAAATATCTTTCGTATGAATTTTCATCCTCTTCAACACAATAATCTTCCATATCTAATTCTTGTTCTTCTTCTTTTAATTCTTTAATTCTGTCTTTTATGTAATTTGTTGCATTATCTTTATTAAAGAATGTAGTTACGGTTATTGTATCATCCATTTCTTCAATATCAATACATTTGAATATTATCCTATAAATTTTCATAAATTTGCCCCTTTCTATTAATTTTTTAATATTGTTTTTTATATTATGGAAATGGCATATCTAACACCCCCTTTATATGTATTAAATTTTATATTTACTTATTATTAGGCATAAAAAAAGAAGGTTAATCCTTCAACAATTCATTTTCTATGCTTTTATAATAATAATTAATAAAATTTTCAATTTGATTTTCTGTATTCATATTTTTACTTTGTCTAATTTTGCAATCATTATAAACTTGAATTAATTTATCTCTACTTACTTTATTAGTTAAGTAGAATAGCTTATTTTTTACAATTAAAGCAATAATATA
>CANRPS010000044.1 GCA_947632585.1 uncultured Clostridia bacterium | reverse complement strand
AAAGGAGGATTTTTTCCACTCATAGCTAGAAGCCTTTAGAACCCCCTGTAAAACAGGGGGTTTTCATTATACAAAAAGATAGATTAATTATATTTCAAATTAATCTATCTTTAATATTTATTTTTTTAACTCTTATTTTCCCATATTTTTATCATCTCAAAATATGGATCTACTATCTCTCTTGATTTTGAAATTGCATTATATTTTTCTTTTGTTTCTAAGTAGTATATATTTAAAATTTTTATATTATCATTAATAGGTTTTAATACTATTTTTCCTTTACCATCTTCCCAAAGCCAGTTATATTTGAGATTTTCTTCAATATAATTATCTTTACATTTTGGTAAAATTTCTACTTTTTTAAATTCTTTATCTGGTTTTATTTTATCTTTTATAGATTGACTTAAAGAAATATATACATCAATAGTATTGTCTATATTTTGTTCAAGTATTACATTACATTTAGAATAATCTATTGTATTAATTATTGCAGTTAAAGAACTATCTTCATTTTCTTCAATTGTAACTAATTCATTATTAAAATCTTTTATAAAAAGATTTTCTTTATTAAATATATCTAGACTTTTTAATACTATAACAATAGTTATTATTATTGTTAAAATTATTGCAATAAATCTTTTTTTCTTTATTTGTTTTAAAAAATTTTTTAGTATATTTTTTTCATCTAAATCTAAATTATTACTTATATCTTCTTTTATTTCTTTATAATAATTTTTGCAGTCTTCACATTGTGATAAATGTTCTTCTATTAATTCATTTGATTCTTTAGAAGTAATTTTATCATTATATAATGGCAATAAATCTCTTATAATATTACAATTAATTTTCATTTTAGATTCTCCTTTATTTTTATTTTTGAACGATAGAAAGTTACTCTTGCCCAATTTTCATTTTTTCCAAATATTTCTCCTATTTGCTTAAATGATAACTCACAATATATTCGTAATGAAAATACTTCTTTATATGGTTCTTCTAATTTATGAAGAATTTTTAATACTTCAATATTAGTTTCATTATCTATTATAGTTTCTATAATACTTGTTTCATCATCTATTATATTTTCTAAATTATCAAGTTCCTTTATTTTTTTACTTTTCTTATATTCCGTAAAATATGTATTTTTAGCAATTTGACAAAGCCATGTAAACATTTTTTTATTTGTATCATAATTATCAATATTTTTTAAAGCTTTAAAAAATGTTTCCTGAGCTATCTCCTCAGCAATATTTTGTTTTTTACTTAATCCAAGAATATATTTATAGATGCTTTTATAGTATTTTAAATAAATTTCTTCAAAATCAACATTCATATCTTTAAATTTCCTCGTTCATAAATAATACTTCTTTATTTTAATTTCGTTACAAATTTTTTTATATTTAAAAAATAAAACCATTCCTAAACAGAATGGCATTATTTTTTATTCATTATTCATATTTTCTATAAACATCTTGTTTAACATCTGAGGATTTGCTTTTCCTTTACTCATTTTCATTGCTTGTCCTACTAAAAATCCTAAAGCCCTATCTTTACCCGCTTTATAATCTGCTATAGATTGTGGATTATTTTTTAGAACTTCTAAAACTATTTCTTTAATAGCTCCTTCATCGGAAATTTGAGCCCACCCTTTTTCTTCTATAATTTTTTCTGGTTCTCTTGGAGATTCGAATAATTCTTCTAATACTTTTTTTGCAATACTAGAACTTATTGTTCCTTTATCTATTAACATTATTAAATGAGCTAAATGTTCTGCTGTAAATGGAATATTATTTGGTTCCATTTCTTTTTCATTTAAAATTCTTGAAATATCTGAAATTATCCAATTTCCTACTGCTTTACGATTATTACAAATTTCACTTGCTTCTTCAAATAAATTTGATAAATATTTTGAAGATACTATTATTCCTGCATCTTTTTTAGATAATTTATACTCATTTAGATATCTCTCATATCTTGATTCAGGAAGTTCTGGAAGATTTTTTCTTATATTCTCTATGTATTCCTTTGAAAGTTTGATAGCAACTAAATCTGGCTCTGGGAAATATCTATAATCATTAGCGTCTTCTTTATTTCTCATAGAAAATGTTTTTCCAGAAACATCGTCCCATCTTAAAGTTTCCTGTTCTATTGTTCCACCATTTTCTAATACATCAATTTGTCTTTCTATTTCATATTCAATTGCACGTGATATACTTCTAAATGAACTCATGTTTTTCATTTCTGTACGAGTTCCAAGTTTTGCGTCTATCTTCTTTTTTACAGAAACATTTACATCTGCTCTAAAAGATCCTTCTTCCATTTTACAATCTGAAACTTCTATATATTCAAGAATTGATTTCAATTTTCTTAAATATCTATCAGCTTCATCAGCACTTCTTAAATCTGGTTCAGATACCATTTCTATTAATGGCACTCCAGCCCTATTTAAATCAACTAAACTTCCTCCACCTAAATCATCATGATTTAATTTTCCAGCATCTTCCTCTATATGAATCCTAAGTAATCTAATTTTCTTTTTATTTCCATTTTCATCTTCTATTTCAATATATCCATGCTTACAAAGAGGTTTATCAAATTGTGAAATTTGATATGATTTTGGTAAATCTGGATAATAGTAATTTTTTCTATCATTTTTACTATCTTCTGAAATTTCACAATTAGTAGCTAGTCCTGCTTTTACAGCATATTCAACTACTTTTTCATTAAGAACAGGAAGAGTTCCTGGCATTGCCATACAAATTGGACAAATATGAGTATTTGGTTCAGCTCCAAATGATGTTGGGCAACTGCAAAATATTTTTGTTTTTGTAGAAAGTTCGGCATGAACCTCTAATCCTATTACTGCTTCATAATCTTCTCTTGACATACTTTTTCTCCTTAAAATATTATTCTATTATTTTATAAGCATATTTACATGCTAATATTCTTCTTACTGCTTCATTTATATAATCTTGAGATATTTCTCCAGAATACACAGCTGCAATAACCTCTTGCTTTTGTTTCACAAAATCAGATGTCATAATTAAGTCATTACCTGCTAATACAGCTTGTACTGCTGTTCCTTCATCTAGTCCATATATATCTAACATAGCTAAGTCATCTGTTAAAATTATTCCTGAAAATCCCAAGTCCTCTCTTAAAATCCTATGAATGCGTTTTGATAATGATGCTGGATTTTGTTCATCCATACATTTTACTACATTATGACTAATTAAAATCGTTGGTGCTTTTGCATCTATTCCAGCCTTAAAAGGTAAAAAGTCTGATGTTTCAAATGTTTCATATGGTCTTTCATCAATTATAGCATTTTTATGTGTATCTATATTATTTCCATGTCCTGGAAAATGTTTCATTGATGAAATCATTTCTGATTCATTCATACTTTCTATTAATGCTGATATAAACTCTGAAGTTTCTTCTGCTCCTTTACCGAAAGATCTATCATAAATGAAATCTGTTTTAGTAGTAGAAACATCAGCTACAGGAGCTAAATTCATATTAAGTCCTATACTTTTTAACAATTCAGATTTTTCTTTAGAATCTTGTAAAATCAATTCTAATTGTCCTCTTGCATATAACCTTTGAGGTGATAAAAATTTTGAATCTCTAAATGCTTTATGACTACTTACTCTAGTTACTGTTCCTCCTTCTTCATCAACCGCTAAGAATAAGTTTATCTTACTATTTTTTTGACAATTTTTTAATTCTTCAATCATACTTGTTTTTGTCTTAGCGTCAAAATCCTTACCATATAATGTATACCCTCCAGGATTATGAGTTATTATCTCATTTATTACTCCTTTATATGGATATCTTACTAGAAACATTTGTCCAACTTTTTCTTCTAAAGTCATTGTATTTAACAATTCTTCTGCTTTTTTATAATATTTTCCAAATAGTTCATCAGAATATTCCTTTTCATTTGCAATATTGTTATAATTTTCTTTTAAAATATTTTCTAATGTATTTGGTTCATTTAAAAACTTAAGTATATTTTTTCCTAATATCATTCCAATAATAATTGACAATATTCCTATTACTATCAAAAAAACAAGTAAAAATGCATTTATTTTTTGTTCTTTTGTATTTTTTTTCATTTAAAACCTCTTTTATAAATTACTTCTTAAATTCTGGTTTATATTTTTCTCTAAATTTTATTTCTTGTTCAAAACTATAAGCTACATTTAAAATAGTTTCCTCATCAAATTTATTTCCAATCAATTGCATGCCTATTGGCATACCAGAAGAATCTACACCACAAGGAATAGATATTGCAGGTACTCCTGCTATATTTATTGATACTGTACAAATATCTGATAAATACATTTTCAATGGATTATTTGACTTTTCTCCAATATTAAATGCTGTAACAGGTGAAGTGGGTGTCAATATTACATCATATTTTTCAAATGCTTCATTAAATTTATTTGATACTAAAGTTCTAACTTGTTGAGCTTTTTTATAATATGCATCATAATATCCTGATGAAAGTACATAAGTTCCTGTTATTATTCTTCTTTTAACCTCTTCTCCAAATCCCTCACTTCTTGATTTTTTGTATATTTCTTTTAGATTACTATATTCAGGTGTTCTATAACCATATCTTATTCCATCAAATCTTCCTAAGTTTGAGCTTGCCTCTGCACTTGAAATTATATAATATGTAGCTAAAGCATATTTTGCTATATCTAAAGAAAATTCTTCAACTTCTGCTCCTAGTTTTTTATAAACTTCAATTGCTTCATAAAGTTTAGCTTTTACTTCTTCATTTATACCTTCTCCAAAAAATTCTTTTGGTACTCCTATTTTTATTCCCTTTACATCATTTTTTAAAGCTTTAGTATAATCTTTACTTCCATTATCTTCTGAAGTTGTATCTTTTTCATCTTTTCCAGCAATTAATGTAAGTAACATTGCAGAGTCTCTTACATCTTTAGTAATAGGTCCAATTTGATCTAAACTTGACGCAAAAGCAACTAGGCCATATCTTGATACTAATCCATATGTTGGCTTTAATCCTACTACTCCACAAAGTGAAGAAGGCTGACGTATACTTCCTCCTGTGTCACTACCTAATGCCCAAGGTACCATATTAGCTGCAACTGCAGCTGCAGATCCTCCGGAACTTCCACCTGGAACTTTGTTTAAATTCCATGGATTTTTTGTTTTCTTAAAATATGAATTTTCTGTA
Organism: uncultured Clostridia bacterium; assembly: GCA_947632585.1. Taxonomy (GTDB): domain Bacteria; phylum Bacillota; class Clostridia; order TANB77; family CAG-508; genus CAG-269. The sequence goes on along the minus strand of CANRPS010000044.1, from coordinate 3,348 downwards.
GAACTTCCCATAGCAAATTCATCCATATTTAATTTTCCAAGTAAAATCATATTTTCTTTGTCTATTTTTTCCGCAATAGTTGCTGAATATGGTGCTACAAAATCTTCTAGCATTTTAGAAGCACATGTTGTTCTTGTTCCTTTAATACATATATTATCTTTTATGCCTATTGGTATGCCTGTATATTCTCCATTTGTTTGATTTTTTTCCAATTCTTTTGCCTTGTTTTTTGCCTCTTCTAAATACGTCGTAATAAATGCATTTACTTCAGGCTCTTTTTCATTTATTCTGTTACAATAACTATCAACAATTTCACTTATTGTAAGCTCTTTATTTTTTAACTTTTCTTGTAATTCACATACAGTAAGTTCTGTAATATTCATTTAAAATCCTCCTTGTTATATGTTTTACACTTCCGAATATATTTTTTTATTAACATATTCTAAAATTTCTGTCCAAGAATAAACCCTTTTTATATTTTCATCTTCAAAATTTTTATTAAGTCTTGTATTCATAATTAGAGTTTCAATATTAAGTTCTGATATTTGTTTACATGTTTTATAACTATCATCTATAAATATATCTATATTGCTTTCTTTAGCGATCTTTCTTTTATCCTCACATCCCAAAAATAATTTGTCATAATGAATTTTATATTTTTTTAACCATTCTTTTGTTATTTTTTTTATTATTCCATTTTCTCTATCCCATCTCGCAGAAATAATAATTATATTATTTTTTTCAGAAAGCTCATTAATAACTTCTATCACATTTTCCTTTGGTTCTACATTTTCCATTATTTTCTCATAATATATGTTCCAAAATTTTTCATCTTCTTCTTCTGTTAAATTGTATAAATATTTAGCCCATTTTGGATCTAATATTCCAGTTTCATTATGTATTTTAAATTCTCTTTTTAAATATTTTTCGAAAAAGACATTGGCCCAAATATCGATTTGTTGAGCCGTATTTGCTATAGTATCATCTATATCTATTCCTATATTCATTATTTTCTCCTAATTTTAATCTATAACTTTCGGCAGTTTAAACATGTTTTGTTCTACTTCTTTTCCATTTGTAAGTAAGGCTTCTTTATCTTCAAATTCATTTATTTCGTCTTTTCTAAATCTATTTTTAGCCTCATTTGTTCCAATCGTTATCTCTAAATCTTTTGAATCTACTTCATTCACTATATTTGCAAAGTTTAATATATCCTGTAAATTTAATAAATATTTATCTATTTCATCTTCTTTTAATGTTATCATAGCAAGGTTAGCTATGTGTAAAAGTTCTTCTTTAGATACTATCATTTCTTAATTCTCTCCTTTATTTTTGTTTTAAAAATCTCTTAATTGCTTAGGCTAAGCCTCTTTGATATCTTATACCCAAATTGGGTTTTTGTCAATAATCATTAAATATAATACTTAATAATAAACTTCGTACCTTTTCCAATTGAAGATTCTACTTCTATATTTCCATTATCACTTTCTATTATTGATTTTGCAAGTGCTAAACCAATTCCTACATTTTCAGAATCAGAATTTTTTCCCCTATAAAATCTTTGAAATATATGTTTTAAATCTTCTTCATCTATTCCTTGTCCATTATCTTTTATTTCTATTTGTGTATATACCTTATTTTGTTCTACTTTTATTTCTATTGTAGAGTCTGGTTTTGAATGTTCTATACAATTTTTTAAAATATTTGTTATAGCTTCTATTTGCCATTTTAAATCTATATTTATTTTTATATTTTCATCTATATCAGTAATAATTCTAGTATTCTTCAAGTCGCTTAAAACAGAAATATTTTTAATAGATTCATCAATCAAATCTTTTACTAATACTTTTTGTTTTATAAACTTTATTGAAGAAGCATCTAGTTTAGATAATTTAAGTAATGTATTTATTAAAAAGCTTATATTTATAATTTCTCTTTTAATATCTTTAATAAACTCTTGCTTTACCGATTGTTCCATATTAGGATTTTCTATAATATTGTCTAACATAATCGTAATAGATGTAATTGGTGTTTTCAATTGATGAGATATATCTGATAATGATTCTTTCAAATTCAATTTGTCTCTTTTAGAGTTTTCTGCTACTTCCTTTAACATTATTGTTGTTTTATATAGTTCATTTTTAAGTATTGAAAGTTCATCTTCTGTATTGTCATCTATATCTAATTTATAGTTTCTATTATTTATTTCTTCTATATATTTTGTTATTTCTTTTAGTTTTTTATCTTTTTTATAGTTATATTTTAAAAATATTCCTAAAACAGAAATACCTGCTACCACTAAAATAATTATATTTATACCAAAAAATATATTAAAATTTTTGTTATTTTTAATTAATATAGAATCATTTTCTATATTAATTCCATATTCTGATAAAATATTAGAACTATTATCATTTTCACTATTTATCAATTCTACTAAGTCATTTTTGTTTACATCAGGGTATTTTTTAATCAATTCTTCAATAATACTATTTATTTTATTATTAAAATTTTTAGTATAAGCTTTATATTCATATTTCTGTACAATTGCAAATATTATACTAATTCCTATTATTACAAATATTGATGTTATAATCATTTTTTTTAATTCAATTTTATTTTTCATCTATTCTATATCCAATTCCTTTTATTGTTATTATTATATCTGTTCCTAATTTTTCTCTTATTCTTTTTAGGTATACTGTAATCGTATTATCATTTACATCATTTCCTGTCCATTCCCATATTTTATCTATTATATCACTTCTTTTAACTACTTTATTTATATTGAAAAATAATAGACTTAAAATCCTTAGTTCCAGACTAGTTAAAATTACTTCTTTATCATTTTTATATATTGTCATTTTGTCTACATCAAATTTTATATCTTTTACTTCTATTATTTGATTTTTGTTTTTTAGCAATATCTTATTTATTCTTGCTATTAATTCTCTTGTTCTAAATGGTTTTGTTATATAATCTTCTGCACCTATAGTTAATCCTTTTACAATTGTTTCTTCATCATCTTTTATAGTTAAAAATATTGTTGGAATTTTTAAAGTCTTCACCTCTTTTTCATAAAATCTCATTCCATCTCCATCTGGAAGTGATATATCTAAAATAATTAAATTGGGCTTTTTACTTTCTATAAAAACTTTTGATTCTTCTATATTTGATTTGTGAACTACTTTAAACCCATTTTGCTCTAATGAGTATATTAGTCCTTTTGCTAATATAAGATTATCTTCAATTAGTAATATTTCCATATATTTCTCCTCGTATAATGAACATATAGTTCATTATATATTTTTTTATTTTGAATCTTTTTATATAATGTCTATATAGATT
>CANRPS010000043.1 GCA_947632585.1 uncultured Clostridia bacterium | reverse complement strand
ATGTTTTTAATTAAATTTTGTGCCTTTCGCAGACTGAGCGTAGCGAAGGCAAGAAAGGAATGGCAAGTATTTATGGAAAAAATAGCTGTTTTAATACCATGTTATAATGAAGAGCTTACAATAGAAAAAGTAATAAATGATTTTAAAAAAGAACTTCCAGAAGCAGATATTTATGTATATAATAATAATTCAAAAGATAAGACAGCAGATTTGGCAAAAAAAGCAGGGGCAATAGTAAGAGATGAGTATTTACAGGGAAAAGGAAATGTTGTTAGAACTATGTTTCGAGAAATTGATGCAGATATATATGTTATGGTAGATGGAGATGACACTTATCCTGCAGAAGAAGTTCATAAATTAATAGAACCTATAAGATGTGGCGAAGCAGATATGGTAATAGGTGATAGATTATCAAATGGTACTTATAAAGAAGAAAATAAAAGAAAATTTCATGAATTTGGAAATAATATAGTTAGAAGTTCAATAAATAAATTATTTAAAAGTAACCTAAAAGATATAATGACAGGATATAGAGTATTTAATAAGTTTTTTGTAAAAAACATGCCTGTTATGAGTCCTAATTTTGAAATAGAGACGGAAATGACCTTACATGCACTTGATAAAAAATTTAAAATAAAAGAAATCCCAATTATATATAGAGATAGACCAGAAGGAAGTTCGTCAAAATTAAATACATTTAAGGATGGAATAAAAGTTATTAAAACGATTATAAAAATGCTTAAAGATTATAAACCACGAAAATTTTTCTTATGGATTGCTTTCATTTTTGTAATAATTGGATTAATAATAGGTTTTCCTGTAATTATAGAATTTTTAAAAACAAGATATATTACAAAAGTACCATCTGCAATACTTGCGACAGGAATTATGATTTTTGCTATAATAATTGCTCAATGTGGTGTGATTTTAGATACAGTTGTAAAACAAAACAAAGAGAGATATGAGATAAGTCTAATTAGATATAATCAGATTGAAAAATTAAATAAAAATGAAAAATAATTATGGAGTACATTTCCATTGAAATGGTATGTTTAATTTAATATAATTAAATTGAATATAATTTAACTTTGTTTTTGGAGGATAAATTGTTATGAAAAAGTTTATATCAATAATTTGTATAATAGTAATTTTTAGTATGACCATAGGAGTAAATTCAGTTGTAGCGATATTTTTAGATGAAAATAATACAACTATAGAAGTAAATGAAATTAAAGAGGAACAAGAAATTAATGAAACTACAGAAGAAAATGAAACTTTTGTAGAAGAAGATAGTAATAACAATAATATTGAAAATGAAGTTATCGAAACTAACAATACAAATGAAATAGAAACTCAGGAAAAAAATGAGGTAAAAAATGAAGCTTTAAATAATATACAGGAAGAACAAGCAGTTCAAGAAGAGACATTATTGAATATGCCAAGAATAATAACTAATGAGGTACCTTCAAAAACAATAGAAGATGGTACATATATAATTTATTCTGCATTAGGTAATAATGTTTGTTTAGATGTTACAGCAGGAAGTAATGCAAATGCAGCTAATATTCAAATTTGGAAAGAAGATAATGTAGACCAACAAAAATTTACAATAAAGTATATTGGAGAAGGATATTATACTATAACTTCTTATAAATCATCTAAATTATTAGATGTAGCATGGGAAGGAAAAACAAATGGAACAAATGTGCACCAATATGAATCAAATGGAACAGATCCTCAAAAATGGATAATTAAAGATGCTGGAAATGGATATTATAATATAATTTCTAAACATAATGGTTTATATTTGGATGTAAATTGTGCTTCAAGTGCAAATGGAACAAATGTACAAGTATATGAATCAAATGGAACAAATGCTCAAAAGTTTAGATTTAAATATATAGAAGAGCTTTCTGGAAAACAAACTATAGAAAATGGAGTTTATTATATAAGACCCAATTTGACTGGTTCTAAGGCATTAGAGGTTTCAGGTGGCTCTAGCCAAAATGGTGCTAATATTCAAATATGGTCTAAGGTTATTAATCAAAATAAACAAAAATTTTTAATTACATATAAAGGAAAAGGTTTTTATGAAATTGAAAATATATATTCTGGAAAAGTTTTAGATGTAGCATATGGCTTAAGTAATAATGGTACAAATGTAGATCAATATGAAAGAAACAACACAAATGCACAAAAATGGATTATAAAAGATTTGGGAGATGGATATTATAACATAGTTTCAAGATGTAGTGGAAAAGTTTTAGATGTAGCATATGGATTAAGTAATAATGGCACAAATGTACAGATATATGAATCAAATGGAACAAATGCACAAAAATTTAAATTTGAGAAAACTGATATTGAAATAGGAAAAACTTTAAAAACAGGTGTATATATGATATCTAGTGCCTTAAATGGAAATAAAGTATTAGATATAGAAGATGCAAAAATGGAATCAGGTGCAAATTTACAAATATGGGAAAATTCAAAAACAAAACAACAAAAATTTATGGTAACATATTTAAATAATGGATTTTATAGAATTACTTCTGTAAAGTCTTCTAAAGCATTAGATGTTGCTAATGGATCAAATTTAAATGGTACAAATGTATGGCAATATACAACTAATAATACAAGAGCACAAGATTGGGTTATAAAAGATTTAGGAGATGGATATTATAATATAATCTCAAGATGTGGAGGTTTATATTTAGATATAGCAGGAGGAAATTCTTCAAATGGGACAAATGTACAAATGTATGCGGGAAATGGAACAGCTGCTCAAAAATTTAAATTTATAAAATCAGAAACTGATGGAATAGATGTTTCCACATTTAATGGAAAAATTGATTGGAAAAAAGTTGCAGCAACTGATATAGATTTTGCATTTGTAAGAGTAGCTTATAGAGGATATGGAACAGGAAAATTTGCAGATGATGTAAGATTTGAGGAGAATATTAAGGGTTGTATAGAAAACAATATAGATTGTGGAGTATATTTTGTAACCCAAGCAATCAATTATGATGAAGGAAAAGAAGAAGCTTTATATGTTTTGAATAAAATAAAAGGCTATAAAATAAATTGTCCTATTGTTATAGATGTTGAAGAGTCAGCAGGTGAACCTGGTAGAGCTGATGAACTTACAAAAGAAGAAAGGGCAGATGCAATTAAAGGATTTTGTGATACTATAATACAAAATGGATATCAACCAATGATTTATACAAGTAAATCTTGGCTTAAAGATAAAATAGATTTAACAAAATTATCTAATATTTATATTTGGCTTGCTCATTATGTAAATGGTGCACCAGAGAAACTTACTGATTATACTGGAGATTATCTATACTGGCAATATACATCTCAGGGACATTTAGATGGAATTTCAGGATATGTTGATTTAAATAAAGGTTATTAAATATTGGAGGAAAAAATAAATGAACCTTAAAAAAATAGTTAAAAACATATTACTAATTGTTGGAATTGCTGCAATATATATATCATTTGGGGGAATATCTTTTGTTCAAGCTGCAGAAAATAAAAGCACAAATGAGATTGAAATTAAGAATATATCTATAGAGGTTAAGAATATATCTATAGAGGATAATAATAAGATAGATATTGATAAAGAAGAAAAAATAAAAGAAGATACCATAGAGACATATGGATTAGATAAGACAGATGATGTTCCTATTGTTGGAGATGGGTATTATTTCATAAGGACAGCTTTAAATCCTAATAAAGTTATAGAAGTTCAAAATGCTCAAGATGGAAATGGAGCCAATATACAAATATATAATAAAACAAATGAAAAAGGACAAAAATTTGAATTTAAGTATTTAGGAAATGGTGAATATGAAATTATAAATTGCAAGTCTGGTAAAGTATTGGATGTGGCATATGGTTTATCAAAAAATGGTACAAACGTGCAGCAATATGAAAGAAATAATACAGATGCACAAAAATGGATTATTGAAGATGCTGGAAGCGGATACTATTATATTAAATCTAAATGTAGTTCACTATATTTAGATGTAGCATATGGCCTAACAACTAATGGAACTAATGTACAAATATATGCAAAAAATAGTACAAATGCACAAAAGTTTAAATTTGTAAGTACTAATGTTGTAAAAGGAACTAAAACTATACAAAGTGGATATTATATGATTGCCACTAAACTAAATACAAACAAAGTATTAGACGTAAGGAGTGCATCTTTAGAAAATGAAGGGAATATTCAAATTTATCAAAATGCAGATGTGAGACAACAAATGTTTAAAATAACATATAATTCGTCTGGATTTTATACAATAAAAAATGTAAATTCTAAAAAATACTTAGATGTAGCATATGGATTAACATCTAATGGAACAAACATATGGCAATATGATGGAAATGGAACTAAAGCACAAAACTTTGCGATTATAGATGTTGGAAATGAATATTATAATATTGTATCTGAATGTAATGACTTATATCTAGATGTAAATTGTGCTTCAAGTGCAAATGGCACAAATGTACAAGTATATGAATCAAACGGAACAGATGCACAAAAGTTTAAATTTATTCCAGTAAATGTAATTGAAGGGACTCAAACGATTGCAAATGGAACATATAAAATTGGAAGTTTTTCGAATAAAACAAAAGGATTAGATGTAAGAAGTGCATCTAAAGACAATGGTGGAAATATTCAAATTTGGGAATATGTAAATGGATTACAACAGAAATTTAGAATAGATTATATGAAAGATGGTTTTTATAAAATAACAAATGTTAATTCAGGAAAAGTTTTAGATGTTTCAGGTGGAAATAGTGCAGATGGAGCAAATGTGCAACAATATGATTATAATGGAACAGATTCACAAAAATGGATTATTCAATCATGTGGTAAGGATGGCGGTTATAATATAATTTCTGCATTAAAATATAAATATTTAACAATAGCTGGTAATTCTATTTCAAATGGATCTAATATCGAAATACGTACTACAAACGAAACAGATGCACAAAAGTTTTATTTTGAAAAAGTTTCAGCTGTTGAAATACAAACTGGAGATTATGGCTCAAGTGGATTGCAAGTAAAAGGTGATTCTTGGGGAAAACCGCTAACATATTATAAAATAGGATATGGTCCAAATGTATTTTTTGCAACTTTTGCAGTACATGGATGGGAGGATTCTTATAGCTATGATGGAACAGCATTAACTGAAATTGCTGAAGCATTTAAAGAAAAGCTTATTCAAATGCAAGATGACAATTTAGCTAGCAAATGGACAATTTATATTTTCCCTTCAGTAAATCCTGATGGAGAATATCATGGAACTTCACACAATGGACCAGGAAGATGCTCTTTATATTCAGACATATCAGGACACAAAGGTATGGACATTAATAGATGTTTTAGTGTTGGATATAGTAAAAACAAAACAAATAGAAACTATAATGGAACAGAACCATTTCAAGCATATGAAGCTAGATATTTAAGGAATTTCTTGTTGGAACATAAAGCAACAAATGGACAAACAATTTTAGTAGATTTACATGGATGGCTAAATGAAACTATTGGAGATGAATGGATTGGAAATCAATATGCCAAAGCCTTTGGATTTAATAAATATATTAATACATATGGAGCTGGATATCTAGTAAATTGGGCAAGATCTAATTTGGGATATGGTGGAAGAACAGCAAGAACTGCTTTAATCGAACTTCCTATGGTTTATAATCCTAATGAAGTTATATCTAGAAATTTTGCCAACAAATACATAAATGCAACACTTAGTGTATTAAGAGAAATTGTGTAGAAAGGATTAAAAAAGTGAATAAAAAAATAATAATATTTCTTTCTATAGTAATTTTAATTATTACAATTATTGTTTTTTTAATATTTATAAATAATAAAACTGGAAGTAGTGAATCAAAATTACTTCCAGTTGAGTATGAAAACGAATCTCAAAATGAGATGGAAAATATTATAGAAGAAAGTGATACTCAAGAAAAAATAATAAATATGATAGAAAATCAAGGATTTAGTGCCAATGAAGATATATATGAATTGGCACAAGAATATGATGGAAGAGAAACAATAGTAATTAAAGCATCTGTTCAATATAAAGTTGCCTTAGCAGGAATGATAAAACAAGCTGTTCCTGATTTTAATGAAATAAATAATTTATTAGAAAAAGCTCCAACACATACTGGTGTGTGGGTAGAAGAAAATTCTAGAAGTGAATTTTTAGAAATTTTAAAAAATATAACAAATGGAAATTATAATATAGATGAAAATGGTTTTTTAATAAAAAATCAAGTTTTATTTCCAAATAATTATGACAAAATAATTATTGATATGATAGATGACGGAGGACTATATATTTTTGATATAAGTTCTATTACTTACTTAGTTGATGAAGTAACAGGAGAAATCAAAGAATATCCTTTTGAAGATATGGATCCAAATCAAGAGTATGAATATTTTGAAAGTGATAATAAGTATATGTTTATAATAAGTGAAAATATTCAAGAAAAAATAAATAAACAAGAAGCTTTGAAAAAAATTTTAGAAAATAAATAAAAAATTTGTAAAAAAAAGAAGGAAAAAAAATTTTTTTGAAGAATAATATATTAGTACATAAAATAAATTTATATGTACAAAATATTTATATTACTTAAAGAAAGAGGTGCTTAAAATGCAAATAACAGACGTACGTTTAAGAAAGGTTAATTCAGAGAACAGAATGAAAGCTGTTGCTTCAGTAACATTTGACAATGAATTCGTAATTCATGATATCAAAGTTATAGAAAGCCAAAATGGATTATTTATTGCTATGCCTAGCAAGAAAACTCCTACAGGAGAATTCAAGGATATAGCTCATCCAATTAATCCTGAAACAAGGGAAAAAATACAAACAGCTATATTAGAAAAATTCAATGCTCCTGACGAGGAAGCAGCTGAATAAGCCCAAGAATATGAATGTATAATAAAAATAGCAAGATTTATCTTGCTATTTTTTTGGTTATATTTATCTAAAATAATAAATAAATAATAAAAGATAAAAATATTGCTAAATAATAATTTAAGTGATAATATATATTTGATAAAATTATGAACTAAAAGGAGAAAAGATGATTGTAGATAAATTAGAAGAAATTTGCTTAAAAATATTAGAAAAAATAGGATTAAAAGTGTTAGCAGATTGGTATAGAAAACATCAAGAAGGCATGAGATATTTAGTATTTGGAGCATTATCCACAATTGTAAATATCATGTCTTATGCAATTTTATCAAAAATTATTTTGGGTGGATTAGAAGAATCTTTGAAAGTAAATGTGAGTGAAATATTAGCATTTATAATTACAATAATTTTTGCATATATAACAAATAAATTATATGTATTTAAAAGTAAACAAACTGGACTTAAAAATTTACTGAAAGAAATCACTTCATTTACAGGTTGTAGAATTCTTACAGAATTTATAAGTATTTGTATGATGAATTTGGCAGTTATATTTAGTATAAATGATGTATTTATGAAAATAGTTGCTAATATAGTTGTAATAGTATTAAACTTTATATTTAGTAAAATTTTTATTTTCAAAAATAAAAAACAAGAAATAAAATAAATATATTTGGGAGGAAAATATGATAAATTGGTATAATAAAACTATAGAAGAAGTAGCAGATGAGCTTGGAACAAATTTAGACCTAGGGTTAAATCAAAAATCAATAAATGAAAAGATTGCAAAATATGGTTTAAATGAGTTGAAAGCTGAAAAAAAGAAATCTTTGCTAGTAAAATTTTTAGAACAATTTAAAGATTTTATGATAATTGTATTAATAATAGCTGCTATTATTTCAGGAGCGATATCAATTGCTCAAGGAGAGGCTATAACAGATTCTATTGTTATATTAATTGTTGTTATTGTAAATGCAATAATTGGTGTAGCTCAGGAAGCAAAAGCTGAAAAATCATTAGAAGCATTACAAAAATTAAGTGGACATGAAGCTAAAGTAATAAGAGAAGGAAACATGATTGTAATACCAAGTATTGATTTGGTTCCAGGAGATATTGTAATTTTAGAAACAGGAGACTATGTACCAGCTGATTTAAGAATAGTTGATGCTATTAATCTAAAATCGCAAGAAGCGTCACTTACTGGAGAATCTGTGCCTGTGGAGAAACAAGCTAATAAGATAGACGGAGAAGTTCCTATAGGGGATAGGACAAATATGTTATTTTCTTCAAGTTTAATAACATATGGTAGAGGAAAAGCAATTGTTGTAGAAACAGCAATGACAACTGAGGTTGGTAAAATTGCTGGAATGCTTACAAATCAAGAAGAAAAAGAAACTCCACTACAAGCCAAATTAAATAATCTTGGAAAAACTTTAGGAATGCTTGCATTAGTTATATGTCTAATAATTTTTGGAGTAGGTTTACTTCAAGGAAGACCAATTGTATCAATGTTTATGACAGCAGTAAGCCTTGCTGTTGCTGCAATTCCAGAAGGCTTAGCAGCTGTATCTACAATTGTTTTAGCTATTGGTGTTCAAAAAATGGTTAAAAAGAATGCTATTGTAAAACATTTACCAGCTGTAGAAACATTAGGTAGTAGTACAGTTATATGCTCAGATAAAACAGGAACTTTAACTAAAAATCAAATGACAGTTCAAAAGATATTTGCAGATAATAAAGTATATGATGTTTCAAATTTAAGTGAAGATAGTGATTTTATAAAATATAATAAAGAAAACCAAGATATAAAACTATTAGTTTACAATGGTATGCTTTGTAATGATACAAAAATATCTAAAAAGGGAGAATTGACAGGAGATCCCACAGAAACAGCTTTGGTTGATATAGGTTTAAAACTAGGATTTACAAAATCAATTTATGATATTTATCCAAGGGTAGATGAAATACCTTTTGATTCTGAAAGAAAATTAATGACAACTGTTCATGAAGTAAATGGAAAATTTATAGTTTATACTAAAGGTGGAGTAGATGAATTATTAAATATTTGTACATCTTATATTAAGGATGGAGAAATATGTGAGGACTTAGAAAATTATAAAACAAGAATTTTTGATATTAATAAAACTATGGCTCAAGATGCTTTGAGAGTATTAGGATTCGGCTATAAAGAATTAGATCATAAACCTATGCAAAATGAATTAGAAAATAATTTAATATTTGTAGGTATGTATGGAATGATAGATCCTCCAAGAGAAGAAGCTAAAAAAGCTGTAGAAAAATGTAAGTCAGCTGGAATAAAGACTGTAATGATTACAGGAGACCATAAAATTACAGCTATTGCGATTGCAAAAAGATTAGGAATTCTAGAAAACGAAGACGAAGCATTAACAGGGCTAGAACTTGATAAATTATCGGATAAAGAATTAGAGAAAAACATCACTAAATATTCTGTATATGCAAGAGTTGCACCAGAACATAAAGTACGTATTGTAAAAGCATGGCAAAAAAGAGGAGATGTTGTTGCAATGACAGGAGATGGAGTAAATGATAGTCCTTCTCTAAAACAGGCAGATATAGGATGCAGTATGGGTATAGTTGGAACAGATGTTGCCAAAGAAGCTGCAGATGTGATTCTAACAGATGATAATTTTGCAACTGTAGTATCAGCAGTTGAAGAAGGAAGAAGAATTTATGATAATATTTTAAAAGTAAT
>CANRPS010000042.1 GCA_947632585.1 uncultured Clostridia bacterium | reverse complement strand
TATAAGATATTAAACGGTATATCTGTTTTTAGATTACTTAAATCTACAATAGTAGAAATTTATATAAGATATTAAACGTGATATTACTATTGCACAAGCTTCAAATCTACAATAGTAGAAATTTATATAAGATATTAAACGGTATATCTGTTTTTAGATTACTTAAATCTACAATAGTAGAAATTTATATAAGATATTAAACCTTTCTCTAAAACCAATTAAACCTATATCTACAATAGTAGAAATTTATATAAGATATTAAACATCAAAGTGGGTATATTAACCCTTATATCTACAATAGTAGAAATTTATATAAGATATTAAACAGACGTAAATAAATTGAATGAGCTTGATCTACAATAGTAGAAATTTATATAAGATATTAAACTGATAATTTAATGTTGTCCCTTGTTTAATCTACAATAGTAGAAATTTATATAAGATATTAAACCCTTACAATCAATTTTTGTTCTTTTTTACATATTTTTTTATATATTTTATTATTTTTAACGCATTTTTTTGCATATTTAATACCTCATATTAAAACTAAATTAAATTAAGACTAAGGTTTGTAATCTAATTCAATCTATAATAATTATATCATTTTCTTCATTTTTTGCATACCCAAATTTAGTAATTTTACAATTTTCACTTGTTTCTATTATTATAACACTATCAGATTGATCAAATTTATTCTCAAAATTATTAGTTATTTCACACATTATATTTTTCAACATTCTTTTACTATTCGTAATTTCAAAAACTGAATATTGTATCCTAACTCCAAATTTTATTATAAATTTTGAAAACTTCGCTCTTAATTTGTTATCACTTATATCATAACTAATTAATATCATTCTTATTTAACCTCGCTTTAGGAAAATTATCAATATTATCGCTTTTCATAAACCATCTATAATAGCTCTGTATATACTCAAAAATACATTTCCTATATAGCATAATTTCTTCTAACATAATTTGTAAAAAATCAGAATTATATTTCCAATTCAAACTATATTGTCCTTTGTCAACAAAAAATTCATAGTTATTAAAACATCCTAAATTAAAAGATTTTCTAATTTTATAATCAACTATTGGTCTAAAAGGTTCTATCAAATCGCAAACTAAAGATTTTCTTTTATAAAATTCTTGATGTAAATTTCCTTTGTAAATATCAAATCCATATACATTTAGTATTGCTTCTATATAATTAAATAAAATTGTATATCCTATATCTAATAGTAAATTTATTTTGTCTCTTTTTACTCTTGGTTGTCGCCCATGCCAGTCAAATTCTTTAAATATTCTATTAAAATATACTTTTGCAGCAATTCCTTCAATACCCATTATTTCATAAGTATTAAATGAATTTTTTATAAGTTTTTTTATATTTTCATTTATAATTATAATTCCTTCTGTATTATTAATATCTCTAATTTGTTTAATAGTGTCTCTCTGATTTTCCATTTTATTTATTATAATTTGTTTACCAATTTCTGTTGAAATTTCAGTACTATATTGTTTTCTTCTTAATAATGTATTTCCTTCCATCTTAAAATTAATTGTTTCATATACTTTAAAAGTAGTAGTTAGAAATATAATAGAAAAGCCAAATTTTTTACTTTTTTCTATAATCCCAGTCGTAACAGAAAATCCCCCAACAATAAAAACAGCAAAAATTTTATAGCAACTCATTTGTAATTTTATTTTATTTGAACAATCAAGAATAACAAGATTATCATTCTTAAATGATATTTTGTCTCCATTTTTAGGAAATGCAATTACAATTTTTTTACTCATAAAATCTGGTGTTGTCAACATATTAAACTCCTATCACAAGATGGTTCATATATACACTTCTCACATTTTTTCCTATTAGTCTGTTTAAAGTTCTCAAATTTAAATTCATGCATGTCTCTTATCAACTTATCAAATTTATCTTTCAGTAAAATGTTTTTTTCTGGTATATCTATATTATATGTTTTATTGTCTTCCAGACTATGCAAACGTATTTTGTTTACTTTATATCCCATTTCTTCTAAAGCATAGTATTGAGCATAAACTTGAAATATATATCCATCATAAATTTCTGTAATTTTATTTTTTCTTTCAGTTAATATTCCTTTGCTTATATCAAACACATCTATTTTTCCTAAAATGCCATATTTTTCTGTATATACATCTATTCCTTGTAATATATTTGCACTTGTTGAATATGTTTTTTCATCAATCGTTCTATGAGCTGATTTACCATTGATTTGGTAATCTCTTTGATACAGAGTTTGCTCTAAATTCCCATATAACTTGTGAAAATAAATCGATACCGGACAAAATATGAAATCATTCAAATAAGAAATTAATATTATTTCTTCCATTTTTTAATTTTGTCCTTGAACAAATGTTAACCAATCTTGATTAGATATTTCAAATTTTACTTTTCCAAGTTTATTATCTTCTATATTTCTTATTTGATTAATTAACATTAGTCCTTTACGTGCAATATTATATGCTCCATTTGCATCAGCATCTTTAGGTAATTTTTCATCTGAAACTTTACTATTATAGAAAAATCCTTTTGAATTTTTTACAGGTGAAATTAAATAATCTTCAGATGTATTTGGTATACTATTTCTCATTTGCAACATTAATTTTAATAATTTTAAAAATTTTATCCAAAAATCTTTTGAATCTTGTTCTAAAATATCTTCTTTCATATTTTCACAGCCTATATTGTAATTTGCAAATAATTCCTTAAATTCATTTGTCAAATTAATTTCATTTGTATCCCAACTATTATTGTTTTCTGGATTTCTAAATGTTTCTATTCTATTTCCATAACTACAAATAGTCCAATTTTTTCTTATTCCGAATGATTTATTAGTGAACTTTGAATAATCAATTGAAAATTCAAAATAGTTTTCATTTTTATTAAAAGTTATATTATCAAATTTACTTAAAAATTCTTTAGACTTTTGAACACTTTCATATTTTACATTTAAAAGATTAACAAAACCTGTAGTTGGATCAATCTTACTTGTACACCATGCTGGTATGTAAAATAATATTCCAGACTGTCTTCCTAGCTTATTAAAGCTTTCAAATTTATTTGTTAATTGATATGCATTAAATAAACCACCTTGTTCAAAACTTTCTTTATCTTTAAATATTAAATAATTTAATTTATCTATAAGCATTTTTTCGAATTTTTGATAAACTTGTTTTTCAACTTTTATTC
Source organism: uncultured Clostridia bacterium (assembly GCA_947632585.1). Classification (GTDB taxonomy): domain Bacteria; phylum Bacillota; class Clostridia; order TANB77; family CAG-508; genus CAG-269. Next base: position 7,580 of record CANRPS010000042.1, on the reverse strand, counting down.
TAGAATTTTTAAATCCTTTATTTAAATCTTCTATAACAATAATTGCTTTATATTTGTCCATTAAAGAAACTATTTTATGAATAACTTGACTTAAATATCCTTCTTTAAGTTCTTTTATATTTTCTATAGTTTTCCATGATTCTCTAGCCTTTTCTCTTTCTTTTTCCTTTGTATCTAGTAATTCATGGTAATTCATAATGTGTTTTACATTATTATACTCATTTACAATTTCATTTAAAGAATATTGTTCTAGTATTTCTCCTGCTGGATTTATAACTGTAATATATAGTAAATTTCTTTCTCCTCTATCAATACCAATAACATTCACGTCATTATATTTTAAGTATTTATTAACTTCTTCATTTAAATATTCTTTTCCACCATTAATAAAATTAATAGTTATAGGAACATGAAACTGAAATTTATCTATAGTATATCTTCTATCTTTTATTAAATCATATTCAAATATACTCTGCTTTTTAGGGTTATTAACATTTTTGTTTTCTATATATTCATTCTTTTTATGTATTGCTGTATCTTCTAATTTCAAACTTGCTTTTCTGAAAAATATTTCAGCTTGTCCGTTTAATTTATATACTATATCTTTTAAATTATTATCATCAAACAAAGCCTTCCAGTACATAGTATGTAAATTAGGTTTTCCTTTACTTTTTTCTGAAAAGTCTTTGTTATATATTTGGAATAAATATAAATCTCCTATATCAATCAAAGATTCTATATATTCATTTGAATAATTTTTAAATTCTATTTTATATCCTTGTTTTTCAACATCTTTGTAAAATTGTCCAATATCTTCGTAGTCTTTCGTATCTTTAAATTCAAATCCAAAATTTCTCCATTCTTCATGCTTATTAATTGATTCTTTATAAAAATCAATTAATTCGTGACAAAAGTCTAAATCAAAATCTTTACCCTTTTTATGATATCCTTTTTCATATTTTGATAATAATTCTTCACTAGGTTTAAACTCATCTATTCTTGATTTCGAAAAAAATACTTTTGGCAACATTTTATTAGGACCAGGCAACAATTTATACTCCATCTTTTGATAACAATTTAAACTAGATGTACATTCTTTATTAACAAAAATCTTTCTATTATATGGATTAATAATTCCTAAATAATATTTATTATCCTTTTTTAATATTACACCTAAATTTGATTGTTCCTTGTTTAAATCCCATCCATCTAACAAAGTTGGTGTTTCAAAATTCAATTTTATTTTTTCTGTTGAAAATGGTTTTTGAGTTAAATAATTTCTAGTTTTATTATACAAAGGTATTATTTCTACAAGTTTAGAATATTCTTCTTGTAAATTGTTATAAAAGTTATCATCTTTTTCTATAGTGTTATCTTTAGGAATTAACATTTTGATAAACTCTTGTAACTTTTTGATTTCATCTAATAGATTTTTAATTTTTTCTATTGATTTTTCGTCTTTTATCAATTGTTTACTTTGGGCAGAATATTCTTTATTCAATATTTCTTCACATTTTAAATAATTATTTTCTATATTTTCTAATATATTGTTTTTCTCAATATAGTTTTTGAAATAATTAATTATACTTTTTGAATTATCATCTATCAATTTTTCTATATATTCTAATGAATATAACTTTCTATTTTTTAATTCTTTTTTTCTTTTCTCTTCATATTTAGCCGTTCCTAGTTTATTTTTCTCAGTGTAATTTTTATCATAATCTTCTATAATAAGTTCATTAATTCTATTCCAATCTCCAAATATTTCTTGTGAAATTTGTGTTAAATTCAAATTGTTATTTATATAAATCTTACTCACATCAAATTTATTAATATTATTTATCAGATATAATAACTTATCTTCACCAAAAACACTATTTCTAAAATTAATATAGTAATTTTGTATTGTTTCAACTAATTCCATATCTGAATCAATTGTATCTAATACAAATGATGTACCTATTTTTTCACTTAAGATTTGTTTATATAATTGACGTAATTTAGGTAATTTTATGTCTTTATTTTTTTGATTAAATTCGTTAATATACTCATTTATTCCTTTTATTTTCTTGTCTTTTTCTTCAGACTTTCCTGAAATTATAATATTATATAATTCTATTCCTTTTTGTGTTAAAGTATCATTGAAATATTGTAAAGAAAATATTTCATCTATGCTATTTACTTGAATATATCCTTCCAATTCTTTACTAAGAATATTTAAATTTTCAGATAATTTATTTTTTATCTTATTATATACATTTAGGTTATTAACAAAAATAGGTAAATTTTCGTTTATAAGTCTATATGCAATCGCTGTACTATCTTCTGTTTTCACATACATATTCTCTCTATTTTTGTTGAAACCAGAAAAATATGTTGTAAATTTTTTAAATTCTGATATTTCCTGAATTTTTTTTGAATCATTTTTATATAATTCTTGTAAGTATTCCTCTATCATATTTTTACTAAACAAGCCTTTGTATTTTTTATCTCTTTGAAATTCATTTGAAATCTCTTCTCTTAATTGATCTTGAATAGCTACAAACTCTTCTTTTTCTTCTTCTGTTTTTGTATTTTTATTAAACAGCAAATAATATCTATTTAATAATTCATCTGTTAATCTGAAATTCATCATACAGTTTTCTATAAAATATTTATGATATTCATCACAATATTTTTTTACATTTTTATATGCAACTGCCCTATACTCATCTTTTTTCAATAAGTTATTTTTTTCTATATTTTCTTTAGTTTTTCCTATTGGTTTTAACTCAAATCGTAATGTTTTAGATAAAGAATATTTTTTATGTAAGTTACTATATAAATTTTCATTAGTATTAAAATTTTTTACATCATTTTTCATACTCACATCTCCTTACAAAATACATAAATTTATTTATATATCTATATATCATATTTTCACATTAAAAACAATTATTCTACATTTAATATTACATTAATTCAACTTTTTATGCATATGTATATTCCTTCGGGTTATGAGGCGAGTTTGACCGATTTTTGTAATTCAGTGATAATTAGGGTTTTAGCTGGTATTTATATACCTTCGGGTATTTTGCCTTACAGAACATTTGTGTCTTTTTAGGTTGATTTTTGAGAGTTTGTTTCCCAAATTTTTCCCAACTAAAAATACACGAATGTTTGGTAATTTTAAACTTTAATTTGGAGGTTATTTTATATGAATAATTTTAGAAATGTTAATAATGATATTTTAAAAGACTGGTTAGAATTTAGAGAATCTACTGGATTAGCTTATACTGATGATGAAGATAAAAAACATTCTATCTATTTTGATGAAATCTCTGAAAGAATTTTAAATAATGTTCCAGGAGATAGCATTGAATATGTTAAGGAACAATTAGATTTACTTGATAAGAATTTTCTTGATTATGTTACATATTGGAATGAAAAGTATTATAGGAATGGATTTGTAGATGGAATTCAGTTAGTTATGTGGTGTTTTGAGAAATAATAAAAGAAGGCGAGATTAATTCTCGCCTTCTTTTATTAAAACTTCTTTTTTAATTCACTATCTGGAATAAAGTTTTTTATTCTGTGATAATCTTTATCATGTCCTCTGTTAATATCCTCTGGTAGTAATCCATGACCTCTAGTTCCATCCTTCGCTATTACTGCAGATATGTCCATTCCATCTTGTTTATTAGCTTTTGGATTTGCTTTTAAATAAGCATTTATGTAGTCTTTTTCATTTTTAGGTGATTGTCTGTTTTTTCCTATTTTATTTTCCATTTGATATTTCCTCCTTTTTTATTTTTTTATAAAAACTAAATTACAAGCAAAAAATCCTTTCTGCCCTCTTGTAATCTTAAGAAGAAATATGTTATAATTAAACAAATAAAGATTTTGCAGACTTTATTTATTCGTTCAATGTCCTAACATTGGGCGTTTTTTCTTCTCATTTTAGTATCTCATAAACTTAATTTTATATTTCTATAACCCTTTTAAATTGGTCATCACTATATTTTCTTATATCTAAAACATTTAACATGTCATATTTATTTTTTACTTTTTCAAAATACTCTTTTATATCTTCTTTATTTATTATATTATTAGAATTCTCCGTAGGTAATAAGCCTTTTCTTGCATTTATCCATGGTGTTTCATAATGTGACATTTTTTCTAAAGCTTTTCCATTATAGTATCCAAAATATTTTATTACTGCATCCAAAATTTCTCTTTTTTCATCTACAATCATATCTTCTATATCATAATCTAAATCTATAAAAATATTAGCCGATTTAAACTCCTTATACTTTTCATATATTTCAACAAATACTGGACCATGTACCCAAGCTTGACAATCTTCCTCAAATAAAAATTTTCCAAAGAAAGCTTTATAAAATCCTTGGGCATAATATAAAATTTTTTGCAAAGCTAATGGAGTAATTTCTTTTCCAATTACTATAATATATTTTGCAATTATATCTATTTCTTTTTCAATACTACATTCAAATGTTTTTTCTTTTAATTTTCTAATAGCCTCTTTAACATTATTATAAGCTCTTTCAGTAATTAATCCTTTATTTTCTTCAATTAATTTGCTCATATAGTCTTCGTTATTCAATATATTATACAATTGCTCTGAATAAACTTTTGATGGTACATCCCCATTTAAATATCTTATTAATGTAATTTCTCCCCATCCTAACAATTTAGAAAGCGGCTTTTTACCTATTTTATATTTATTTAATATTTTATTAATCTCTTCTGTTGTAATAATATTTTCTTCATTTCTATAAACCTTATCAATCCTATTTAAATTTTCATCATTAATTTCACTTGAACTAATTTCTTCTCCACAATTTTTACAATATCCTATTAATCTTTTATAACTATATTTTTTCCCTTTAATTTCAATACTATCATTAATTTCTTTTACTTCATATTCAACTAAACTATTACATTCTTCACAAAAACCTTTATTCATAACAAATTCACCACCTTATAAAAACAACTTTTTAATATTTTTCTCCGGCTTATGAAATGAAACTACTACTATGAAATCATCTTGTTTTCTAGCAATTTTTATATATACTTCAACATTTTCTATTGTTCCCCAATTATCTAATTCATATTCTCTACAAAAAAAGTATAGCCTTTCTTGTGGATCATTATAATTATCTGCCGAGTAACAAAAATCATTTGCTTCTAATTTTATTAACATTTGTTTTTGTTTATTCTTGGTTAATCCATATTCAAAAATAAATTTTCTATTTTTTTCGTTCTTTTCAGTTGTACAAACAATGAACTTACCAGCATTTACACTTTTTTTTACTATTTTCAAATATTCTTCTATTTCTTCTTTTGTATGATCCGTATACTTTGAAGTATCAATTGACATCATATATCCCTTCCTTTTACATATTTCTCCCTTCTTTTTTGGTATTAATTGATACTATTTTATCATTTTTTTATTGTCTTGTCAACTTTTTTGATACTTTTTTTCTAAAATACAGCAAATTCATAATTGTATTAAACTGGAGTTATTTTTCTAACCTATAATTTTTCTTTGCTGTATAATAAGTAGATTTTAGTTAAAGAAGTATTTTCTTGTATATTCCTTTCCAAATTTACTTGGTATAAAATACTTAACTTCTCCATTATCATTTACTGAAAAAATATGTAGGCATAATACTTCTGCTACTTTTTTAGGTATTCTTCTTAAAGCAGCTTGAGCAAATTACCAATATAATCCTAAACCATATTTATAAGCATGATTTATTCCTGAAATTTTACCATCTTCTTTAGGAACTGAATATCTTTTCACATTTATTCTTGTTATTATTTGTCCTAAAGCATTAAGCCATCCTTCTCTGTTTATTGGATCTAGCTGATTTTGCATAAGATTTTCCTTTACATTCAATATAAAAATACTCACTATTTCTTTTACCACCAATTAATTTAATATCTACTCCGTGCTTATGTAAATCACTTTTCTCTACTTTTTCTTCGTGCCAATTACCATTTTGCTTATTTATCATAAATTCTACTACTTTATTTACAATAAATTGTTCACTTATTTTATCTTTCAATTAATTATATCTACTCTATATATCTAAATTTTGTTACTAATTATTTAGTTAACTTTATTTTATATAAGAATTTATATAAATCAATAATATACATACATAAGAATTCTGCTTCATTTTGTTTCATTATATCGTTTGTATGTGCAAATGATTTATTATTTCTTGAATAATCAAAGCTTTTCATTATTTTTTTTGAAGAAGATAATATGTCTTTTGTAATTCCTTCTTCAAATATTTCATTCTCGTGTAAATATTTTAATAATTCACCATATAGTGCATCTAATGATTTGTCTTTAATATCTATTTTTATTTGCTCACACAACATTTCAATATATCCTTTAAAAAATGTATGTAATCTATCTATTGCTAATTCAAATTGCTTTTTTGCAACTTTTTCATTAATATCATTTATTAATAAATCTATTCTTTTTTGGCTTTTAAATATTTCTTTATCAAAGGTTATACTCTTTTCTAATTTCTTTAACCTTTTTATATATTTTTCAATTTCATCAATATTGCTTTTACAAAGATATTTTCTTTTCTTTCCATATTCTTCAATTCCTTGCAATAGCATTATTACATATGAATCTTCTTCTATTTTTAGAAACATTTTTAATCTTTTAATTTTTGAGCCACCATCTTCTGCTTGATATTTATCATCATATATATCTAATCCTGTATATGATTCTACAAATTCTTTGAATGTTGCATTAGTAAAATCCCATACTAATCCTTTATCTTTAGTCTTTTTTTCTATTATTTTTTGTATTACTAATATATCTGTTGCATTTAAATTTGACATTTTCTTCCTCCATTCTATTGAAGTATATCATATTTTAGTGTAAAAGGCTATATTCTTCAAATAAATAAAAATAGGATAGATATTTTCTACCCTATATAAAGATTTTTTGTAATAGTCCTTTTTTTAATCTTTTTATTGCACTAAAAATTATCTCTTCTTTTTCTATTTTATTATCTATTTCTACTAATACTCTAGTCATTCTTTTTTGTTCTTCAACTTTTGGTAAATCTACTGGAATATTAGTCATCGATTCATATGATAAACACATTCTAACACTTCCTTCAAGTCTTTTTGTCATTTCATGTCTAAATACTTCAGAATCATAGTAATACTCTATATATTCTGGCAACAACTTTTCCTTGCATGAAAAGCATATGTACATAGGACTAATAATTCCTTTATTGTATTTCTTCATTCTAGCAATTGACCCAACATTTATACGAGCTGGATTATATGCAAAATCATTATACTTTACTATTTTATAATTACTTGTATCTTCACTTGCAACTTCTCTATCTTTAAATTGTTCAGCTTGCAAAATAAAGCCATATTTATTATTAACACTATATACTTCTTTAATAGTATTTTCTTTGTTTTTTATAGATTTTTCTTTTATTAAATCTTTTAATCTTAACATATTATTATGTTGTATATTATAAATCTTATTTATTAACCCTCTTTTATACATCTTAAGGACTTCTATTTTTCTT
>CANRPS010000041.1 GCA_947632585.1 uncultured Clostridia bacterium | reverse complement strand
TTACCTACATTACATTCAACATTAAATTCTCTTTTTAATCTATCAACAATTATATCTAGGTGTAATTCACCCATACCTGCTATAATTGTCTGTCCAGTTTCTTGGTTAGTATATGCTTTAAATGTTGGATCTTCTTCAGCAAGTTTTGCTAAAGCAATTCCCATTTTTTCTTGAGCTGCTTTGTCTTTTGGCTCAATAGCTATATCTATAACTGGTTCAGGGAATTCCATTGATTCAAGTATAACAGGATGATTTTCATCACATAATGTATCACCTGTTGTAACATTTTTTAGTCCAACAGCAGCTGCAATATCTCCAGCAAATACTTTATCAATATCTTCTCTGTGATTTGCATGCATTTGAACTATTCTTCCGATTCTTTCTTTTTTATCCTTATTAGAATTTAAAACTGAAGAACCAGCTTCTAATGTTCCAGAATATACTCTAAAGAAACATAATTTTCCAACAAATGGGTCTGTTGCAATCTTAAATGCTAATGCTGCAAATGGCTCATTGTCATCTGTTTTTCTTTCGATTTCATTTCCTTCTAAATCAACACCTTTAATATGTGCTATATCTGTTGGTGCTGGCATGAAATCTACTATAGCATTTAATAATTCTTGAACACCTTTGTTTTTATATGAAGAACCACATGTTACAATAACAACTTTATTTGCTAAAGTTCCTACTCTTAAACCTTTTTTGATTTCATCTTCAGAAAGTTCTTCACCTTCTAAATATTTCATCATTAATTCTTCATCTTGTTCAGCAGCAGATTCAACTAATTTTTGTCTCCATTCTGTTGCTTCTTGTTTCATATCATCTGGTATTTCACATTCTTCTATTTCTTTTCCTAAATCGTCTTTATGAACAAAAGCTTTCATTTTTATTAAATCAACGATTCCTTTAAAATAGTCTTCTTTTCCTATTGGCAATTGTATTGGAACTGCATTTGCATGTAATCTATTTTTTAATTGATCAACACAAAGCATAAAATCTGCTCCAACAATATCCATTTTATTTACATATACCATTCTAGGAACATTATATTTGTCAGCTTGTCTCCAAACTGTTTCTGTTTGTGGTTGTACTCCACCCTTTGCAGCCAATACTGTAACTGCACCATCAAGAACTTTTAAAGATCTTTGAACTTCTACTGTAAAGTCAACGTGTCCTGGAGTATCAATTATATTTATTCTATTATTGTTCCAGAAACAAGTAGTAGCAGCAGATGTTATTGTAATTCCTCTTTCTTGTTCTTGGGCCATCCAGTCCATTGTTGCTTCTCCTTCATGAACTTCTCCTATTTTATGAGTTTTACCTGTATAAAATAGAATTCTTTCTGTTGTTGTTGTTTTTCCGGCATCAATGTGGGCCATTATTCCTATATTTCTTGTTCTCTCTAGTGGGTATTGTCTATTCATAATTTTTTTCTTCCCCTCCTTGTGACTTTCTTTTTACTTTAACTAAAATTTATAATGAGCAAATGCTTTATTAGCTTCTGCCATTTTATGTGTATCTTCTTTCTTCTTAAATGCTCCACCATTTCCGGCTATTGCATCAAGTATCTCTCCTGCTAGTTTTTCAGCCATTGTTTTTTCATGTCTTTTTCTAGAATATGTTACAAGCCATCTTAAACCTAATGTTTGTCTTCTTTCAGGTCTAATTTCTAATGGAACTTGATATGTTGCTCCACCTACTCTTCTTGCTTTAACTTCTAGAACTGGCATTATATTTTCTAATGCTGCTTCAAAAACTTCTAGAGGATCTTTTCCTTCTTTTTCTTTAATAATATCAAATGCATCATAAACTATGTTTTGAGCAATTGATTTTTTACCATCTAGCATTATATTGTTAATTAATTTTGTAACAACTTTGCTATTATATATTGGATCTGGTAATACATCTCTTTTTGTTACAGGACCTTTTCTTGGCACTATTCTTCCCTCCTTTTTTATTATTAATACTTGAACCCCAAGTATTTAGGTACTCTGAAAAGTTAAAAACTTTTCCGTATAGTGCTTATTAATATCTATTCTAAATTTAAGTACCTTGCTTAACTTTTAGTAAGATTTACAAGCACTACTGTAAAATGAAGCAAATTGTTTAGTTCATTTTACTATTTTTTTGGTTTCTTTGCTCCATATTTAGAGCGTCCTTGCATTCTATCTTTAACACCTGCTGTATCTAATGTTCCTCTAATTATATGGTATCTAACACCTGGAAGGTCTTTTACTCTTCCTCCTCTAATTAAAACAACACTATGTTCTTGCAAATTGTGTCCAATTCCTGGAATGTAAGATGTAACTTCATAACCATTTGAAAGTCTTACTCTGGCAACTTTTCTTAATGCTGAGTTAGGCTTTTTAGGTGTTACTGTTTTTACAACTGTACAAACTCCTCTCTTCTGTGGAGCTCTGTTATTTGTTAATTTTTTATTTCTAGAATTCCATCCATGTTGAAGAGCTGGTGAGTTTGATTTTGTTGCACCTGTTTGTCTGCCTTTTCTTACTAATTGATTAATTGTTGGCACTTAAATTCACCTCCTTAAAAAAATTTACCGCTATGGAAATTATTTCTAATCAATCCATAACGGCAATATTTTATCATTTTTATTCACTATTGTCAATATTTTTGAGCTATTTTTCATAGATTTTTATGCGTTAAATACTCTGTCAAATTCTTCTCCATCAATTTTTTCTTTTTCTAATAATATTCCTGCTACTATATGCAATTTATCAATATTGTTTGATAAAATTTGTTTTGCAGTATTATATGCCATATCTATTATTCTCTTTATTTCTTCATCTATGATAGCTGCCGTTTCTTCTGAATAACTCTTTGTTTGAGCTAAATCTCTTCCAAGAAATACTTCATTATTTCCTTGATCAAACATTATAGTTCCAACTCTTTCGCTCATTCCATAAACTGTTACCATACTTCTTGCAATTTGTGTGGCACGCTCTATATCATTACTTGCCCCTGTTGAAATGTCATTTAAAATTAAAGCTTCAGCTACTCTTCCTCCAAGTAGTGATACAATCTGTTCTTCCATTGCTGTTCTAGACATAAATGATTTATCCTCAGTAGGTCTATACATTGTATAACCACCTGCCATACCTCTTGGTACAATTGATATTTCATGTACTGGATCTACTGTTGGCAAGAATTTACTTACAACAGCATGACCTGCTTCGTGATATGCAGTTAATTTTTTCTCATGTTCAGATCTTACTTTTGTCTTCTTTTCAGGTCCCATGGTTACTTTAACCATAGCATCTTCAATTTCTTGCATACCAATTTTTTTCTTGTTTCTTCTTGCTGCCAATAATGCTGATTCATTCAATACATTTTCTAAATCTGCTCCTGCAAATCCAGAAGTATTTTTTGCAATTATTTTTAAATCAACATCATCATCTAAATTCTTTTTCTTACTATGAACTTCTAATATTTGTTCTCTTGCTTTTACATCTGGAAGTCCTACTACTATTTGTCTATCAAATCTTCCGGCTCTTAATAATGCTTTATCTAAAACATCTGGTCTATTTGTCGCAGCTAGAACTATTACACCTTCATTTGCTGCAAATCCATCCATTTCTACTAATAATTGATTCAATGTTTGTTCTCTTTCATCATGTCCACCACCAAGTCCTGCTCCTCTTTGACGTCCTACAGCATCTATTTCATCTATGAAAATAATACATGGTGCATTTCTTTTTGCTTGTTCAAATAAGTCTCTAACTCTTGATGCACCAACACCAACAAACATTTCAACGAAATCAGAACCACTTATTATAAAAAATGGTACTCCCGCTTCTCCTGCAACAGCTTTTGCAAGAAGAGTTTTTCCAGTTCCAGGATGACCTACAAGTAGTACTCCTTTAGGTATTCTTGCTCCCATGTCTGTATATTTTTTAGGGTTTTTTAAAAATTCTACTATTTCTTCAAGTTCTTCTTTTTCTTCATCTACACCTGCAACATCATCAAAAGTTACTTTATTTTTCTCTGCAGAGTTTATCATTCTAGCTCTACTTTTTCCAAATGTCATTGTTTTGCTTCCACCTTGAGCATTTCCAGGATTCATCATTAAAAACCAGAATATGAAAAATACTATAAGTATGCCAAATGGTGTAAGTAAACTAAGTATTGTTACCCATATAGATTCTGATTCTCCTTCTAAGCTAATACTTCCATCTTTTATATGATCTTGTGCATATGTCATAAAGCTATCTAAACTCGGTATGTTAACCTTCTTTTGTGTATTATCATTCAAATAAATTGTTGCTGAGTCACCATCTGATGACACTTCTATATTTGATACATTATTTTCTTCAATATTTTCTATTAATTCGGAATAAGTCATCTTTGAGTTACTATTTTCCATGATTGATGAAATAACTACTATTAAAATTATTCCTATTATTAGCCAAATTGCTAATGATTTTATTCCATTCTTCACTATACTTTTCCTCCTTACGTATTGCATGATACCATAATGTTTTTTTTTTTGCAATAGTTTTTAAAATTTTTCAAAAAATATCTTTCCTTTATTTATAGATACTTTTATATTTTTTTTTGGTGTTAAGTATTTGTTTCCTATGTTATTCGAACAAAGTTTAACTATATCGTCAATGTTTACCATTTCAATGTTTTCTGTAGTTCCTATAACTTTACTTATTGTATATAAAATTAGTCTCTTTCTTATGATTATGTCTTGTTTATTAAATTCTTTTAAGTTTAAAATTATTTCTTCTTTTTTTTCTTCTAATACTAATTTTTTAAATATTTCTATAGTCTGTTTATTTAAATACCTATCCTCCTCATTTATAACTATTGATAATCTATTTAATGTTTCTATAATATTTGGATTAAATTCTTTATTAATATATGGTAAGACTATGTTTCTAATTTTATTTCTAGTACAATTATTGATAAAATTTGTTTTGTCTATTCTAGGTTCAAGTTTGTTTTTTTCACAATATTCTTCAATTTTATTTCTTTCTATTTCTATTAAAGGTCTAATGTATTTGTTATTTCTTATCGGTTCTATTCCTTTAAGTCCTGATATTCCCGAACCCCTTAATACATTCATTATCATTGTTTCAATTTTGTCATTTTTATTATGTGCAATTGCAATTTTATCTGCATTTTCTTTTTCTAGAATTTCTTCAAAAAAAGCATATCTTACATTTCTTCCAGCTTCTTCTGTCCCTTGTTTTTTATTATTTGCATATTGAGTAACATCTATTCTCTTTGCATAGAATTTTATTCTATATCTTTTACAATAGTTTTCCACATATTTTTCATCTTCTTCCGCTTCTTTTCTTATCATATGATTTACATGTGAAACAATTATTTCAATATCTAATTTTTTTTCTTCTTTTAGTTTTCTTAAAATATCTAACATGCAAATTGAATCTGGACCACCTGAAACTCCACATATTATTTTTTCATTTTGATTTATTAAGTTAAATTTTTTTATTGTGCTTAAAATTTCATCTTCTAACATATTATTCATCATATCCTCTTGCAAGATTTACAAACTTTGTATAATTTCCCATCCATAAAAGTTTTATAGTTCCAGTAGAACCTGCTCTATGTTTAGCAATTATAACTTCTGTTATATCTTTTTCTTCACTATCTGGATTATAATAATCATCTCTATATAAAAATGTAACAATATCAGCATCTTGTTCAATTGATCCTGATTCACGCAAATCTGAAAGCATTGGCTTATGATCTGTTCTTTGTTCTACAGCCCTTGATAATTGTGATAAAGCTATAACTGGAACATCCAATTCTTTAGCTAAAATTTTAAGTGATCTGCTTATTTCTGCTATTTCTTGCTCACGGCTCCCATTTCTTTTTGAATTACTTCCCTGAACTAGTTGTATATAGTCTATTATTATTAATCCTATATCCTTTTCCATTTTAAGTTTTCTACATTTTGTTCTTATTTCTGTTATCGAGATTCCTGGTGTGTCATCTATATATATTCCTGCATCAGATATTGGACCTACTACTCCTGCAAGTTTTGTCCAATCTTCTTCATCTAGTTTACCTGTCATTAACTTATTACTATCAACCATTGCCTCTATACATAGAAGCCTATTTACTAGTTGTTCTTTTGACATTTCTAAATTAAAGATTGCAACTGGTACCTTTTCTCTTATAGCAGCATGTGCAGCAATATTTAATGCAAAAGCTGTTTTTCCCATTGCGGGACGTGCAGCTATCAAGATTAAATCTGATCCATGAAGTCCTGCTGTTTTATCATCCAAATCCGCAAATCCAGTTGGAACTCCTGTTATTTTTGATTTTTGATTATATAATTCTTCTAATTTTGTAAAACTTTCTATTAATACATCTTTAATAGGTGTATAACTTTTTTGATTTTTATTTTGGATAATATCAAATATTTTCTTTTCAGCTCCTGAAAGTATGTCTTCAACGTTTTCTGTTTGACTATATCCCAAATCAATTATTTCGTTTGATGTCTTTATTAATTTTCTTAATATTGATTTTTCTTCAACTATATCTATATATTTTTCAGCATTTGCAGTAGTTGGCACTTTATCTGGAAGTGTTGCTAAATATTCAAATCCTCCTACTTTTTCAAAAGCACCCATAGATGTTAATTCATCTTTTATAGTTACTAAATCTATTGGCTCTGCTCTATTATATAAATTCATAATTGCTTCGAATATTAATTTATTGTCTTCTCTATAAAAATCATCTGTTTTTAGCTTTTCGACAGCTGCCATTACTGCATCTTTATCTGTTAACATACTTCCTATAATAGCTTGCTCTGCTTCTATATCATGTGGTGGAATTTTTCCTAGTTCCATATTTTTTCCTCTTCCTTTTTATAAACTTAAAACTTCTATTTTTAGATTTCCTATAACTCCTTCATATAGTTTTATTTGAACTTTTGTAATTCCAAGTGTTTTTATAGTTTCTTTTAAATCTATTTTCTTTTTATCTATCTTAATTTCATGTACTTGTTCTAATTTTTCTGCTATTTCTTTGCTTGAAACACCACCAAAAACTTTTCCATTTTCTCCTACTTTTACTTTAAATTCAAGTTTTATTTCTTCTATTCTCTTAGCTAGTTTTTCTGCTTCTTCCTTTTCTGTATTTTTTTTATGCTTTTCTGAATCTTTTCTTGATTGCCATTTTGAAAGATTTTGAGGGTTTGCTTCTTCTGCTAAGTTTTTAACAAATAAATAGTTTCTAGCATATCCGTCAGATACATTAACTATTTCATCTTTTTTTCCAAGAGATTTTATAGTTTCTTTTAATATAACTTTCATTATATCTCCTCCTCTTTTTTGTTCCCTTATTTTACTATAAAAAATAAGATTTTGCAATACCTCTTTTGTCTGTCAATCCTTTTTGTTTTTAAATATAAAATAAGCTAGTTCTCCATTTGTATGAGAACTAGCTTTTATTTAGCTTACTATTTCATCAAAATATTCATTGATTTTTTCTTTTAATTCTGTTTTAACTTCTTCAATAGTTTTATTTTCGATTTGTGCTCCAGCTAGAGTTATATGTCCTCCGCCTCCCATTTTTTCTAATATTATCTGTACATTTATATCTCCTATTGAACGACCACTTATAGTAATTTTTCCATCTTCTAATTTACCTAGAACAAATGATGCTGATATATTCCCTATTGTTAATAATTCATCTGCTGATTTTGCACATACTATATTTGCATTTTTGTCGTCTTCTTCATATACTGCAATACCAATATTATCATTTACAATTTCTGTTGTTTTAATAATTTCTGTTATTTTCTTGTATGTTTCTAAATCATTTTGGAACCATTTTTTAACTCTTATTATATCTACTCCACATTTTCTTAAATATGCTGCTGCTTCAAATGTACGCACACCAGTTTTAAATGTAAAGTTTTTAGTATCCATCATAATTCCTGCATATAAAACCTCTGCTTCTATTTTAGTAAGTTTTATTGGAACTGTTGTATATTGCAATAATTCTGTTACAAGTTCTGCTGCAGATGATGCATATACTTCATGGAATGTAAGTATACTTTTTTGGATAAAATCTGGACTTCTTCTATGATGGTCTATAATTGCTATTTGATTTGTTTTTTCAAGTAAACTTGGTACTTCAACATAATTTGCTTTTTGAGTGTCTACTATAACTAATAGAGTTTTTTCATTAATTTTTTCTTCTGCTACATCACCATTTATTATAACGCCTTCATATCCTTCTTCTTCATCCAAACTTTTCTTTACACTTTCCAAAGCCATTGTTTCAGTATTTGCAACTATATATGCTTCTTTTCCTAAATTTTTTGCTAATCTATACATACCGATTGCGGAACCTAGTGCATCAATGTCTGGGTTATTATGTCCCATTATTAGAACTTGATCATTTTCTTCTATTAACTCTTCTAAAGCATGTGCCACTATTCTAGCTTTTACTTTAGTTCTTTTTTCAACTTCTTCTACTCTTCCGCCAAAGAATTGATATTTTCCATTTTCTCGTATTGCTGCTTGATCTCCACCTCTTCCTAATACAACATCCATTGTTGCACGAGCTGAATCATATTTTTCTTTGTCAGTAGCTCCTTCATTTGATATTGCTATACTTAAAGTAAGTTTTCCTTTTTCATCTAAGTTAATATCTTTTATTGTGTCTAAAATATTAAATTTATTTTCCTTTATTCTTTCTAAATATCTTTGTTCAAATAAGTAAACAAATCTGTCTCTGTCTGATTTTACAATTATTCCATCTGTTTCATTTGCCCATTCATATATTGATTTCTCTATTTCAGCAATTATTCCTGGTCTTGTATCTATATCTATTTGGCTCATTGTTTCTTCATAATTGTCAATCATTATTATACCAACACAGCTTTTTGAATCATTATATTCTTTTTGCAATTTTAAGTTTTCAGTTTCGTCTATAAAATATAATATCATCATGTATTTTTTTTCTTTTTTCTTTTCATGACCATCTGATTTTACAAATTCGCCTAAAATTTTGTATTCTTTATTCTCAATTTTTAAATTTCTTATAATTGATTTGTCTGTTTCATTTTCTCTTGTTTTTATATCTTCATTTATATTATCCAATAATTCCATTATATAGTTGTTTACATCTATGTTTGCAAATTCAGACACAAATTTAGTACTTCTCCAAATTATGTTTCCATCAGTCTCCAATATAACTAATGGTATTGGTGAGTATATCAAGCTATTTTTAGCTGCTGAATTTACATTTAATGTTAAATCTTGTAAGTGCTGTGATATTTCACTTTTTCTTTTATTATTAGCAAAATAAGTATACCATAATATCGCTACAGCTAATATTATCGATGGTACTATCATCTTTGGGTTATATACACATATTATAACTAGTAATATAAAAATAATGATTAGATATACTTTTGTTCTTGATACTAAACTATCAAATAATTTTCTATTACTACTTTGCAATTTTTTTCTCCTTTTATTTATTTCAATGCCTTTATTTTACTACTAATATTCATTTTTGTCAAATAAATAACCACCTTTATAGGTGGTTATTTATTGTTTATTTTTAAAACATATATTAATGTTCTGGTCCATGTAATTTAGATGATAGATTCTTTCCATGTGTAGGGTCAACGTCGCAATAATAGTGTGGATCAAAAAGATTATGAGCAGCACAATTATATTTTTCATCCACTTTGCCATCTCCTCCACATGTCTCGCAATCTACCTCTGTTGAAATCGTTCCTACGCCTTTACATGTTGGGCAACTAACTGTTTTTGGACATGCAGTATTGTATGATGACCAAGATTTCCATATATAATCTGTTACATTTTTCTTTTCATAATATTTACCACCAGATTTCCATCCTTCTTGTTTACATGTATTACATAATAAGTATCCCTCAACCATTCCGTTTTTTAATGTTCTAGCTTTTACTATTGTAAGTCTTCCTGTACATTTAGTTGTTTTCTTTCCACTACATGTTGTACAAGTATCCGTTATAGTTATTTTTCCACTTACACATCCTTCTGCTGTACATGTTGCATCTCTTATTCCTCCTCCATCACAATGTGATGCTACACACCATGTTCTATAATCTCCCGTCGAACCTGCAGACGACAAGTTTGTTGAATCTGTTGCTTCTACTTTATAATAATATTTTGTATTATTATTTAATCCTGTTAAGTTTATCGTTACAACACTTCCTGCTGTTCCTGATCCTGTTTTTGGAGTTAAGGTATAATTTGTATCTGTTCCATAGCTTACCTTGTAATTTAATGTTCCTCCATCTATATCGTTTCCTGTTATCTTTAATGTTATTGTTCCTTTATTAGCTGCTTCATCATATGATCTTGAAGCTTCTACTTTACTTATTGTTGGTGCTGTTGCAACTTTTATTGGTGATGATGTAGTTTCTATCTTATTATTTGCTTGATCATATGCCTCTACTTTTAGTGTATAACTTTGTCCAGATGTCAATCCTGTATAATCAAATGTTGTTGTTCCTATTCCTGTACTTTCATTTGCTGTTATGCTCTTTGTTCCATTTGCTGCTTGTGTAAATGTTTTTCCGTCTGTACTTTGATAGAATATAAACTTACTTATTCCACTTCTTCCACTTGTATTTGTTACTTCTTTATCTGTTGCTGTAACTGATACAGATATTGTTTTTCCATTTAATGTAGTTCTATCAATTGTTACTGATTTAGGTTTTTCATTATCTATTTTTGTTGCTGTTGCTGTTGCATGTCCTCCCTCATTTACTCCATCATATAGTCTTGCTATTACAGTTGTATTATTATTTGTTATATCAAATGAGTTTTTGTAATCTGTCCAGCTTGCTCCTCCATTTGTTGAGTATTGCATTCTTCCATTTGCTATTTGTAATGTAGTTGATATTGTTACTGTTGTTTTCTGTGCCCATGTACTTGGGTTAAAGTCTATTGTTGTATCAGCTTTTGTTAAATCTTGCATTGTTCCTGTTGTTACTTCTTTTTCTCCTGATATTGTTTCATTTCCTGCATTATCTACTACT
>CANRPS010000040.1 GCA_947632585.1 uncultured Clostridia bacterium | reverse complement strand
GCCATAAAAAATACACCTCCATTTAGCATTTTAACATAGATTCTTTTTTCTATGTCTACTAAATGGGGTGCATTTCAAAATTTTGCTGGTTCTTTTTTTATACTTATTTTATGATGTTTTTTTATAAAATAACAAATATTTTAATTTAGTTAATAAACTAAAAGCTGAAAATGATTTTGAAACAACAGCAGTTTCTGTTCCACCATTTTCTATAATATTCTCTTTATGTTCAAGTTTGTTTATCATTTCAGTATAATAATTTTTAAAAAATTGATAATCATCTGATGTACCTAAAATGGATTCAATTTGAGTAAGTTTTCGTCTAAAAACTTCCAAATCTTCTAAATTTTGAATTTTATTAAATTCATTATCGAAAAACTCTTTAATAATTAAATTTTGAGTCTCTAAAAAGGTAAAATAAATATCTTCTCTTAATTTTAATACCTGTTTATTTTCTATATTATCTTTATTCCCTAGCACAATAATTTGCTCTTCACATTTAAGTATTTTATCAAAAGCTAGAACAATTTTATTAAAAACTTTTTTAGAGGAAAGATTTATTATTTCATTTTTAAAATCATCAGTTGAAAAATATGTACTTTTAAATAAAATATCTTCTCCTACAAAATAAAGTAATTCATTTAATAAAGCACATTCAACAGGATAATATGAAGGACTTGGTGTGTACAAATTTATATCATAATATTTTTCAAAGTCAGGTTCAATGCCAATTATTTTTGATGACATATATTGAACTGCAGCTTCGTTTAAAGCTGTTCCTAAAACTCTAAATTTTGAATATTTTGCAAGACCCATTCTTTTTATTTTATTTTTTTTATTTTTTACTTCTTGTAAAAAATGTAAACATTCATGAATTGCAAATTCTTCTAAATCTTCATTTGCTATATGAGAATTAAAATAAATTGAAGAATTTTTATAACAATAATTAGCTTCGGCCATACCTTCAGGCATAATTGCCCTATACATACTTAAACTAAATAATTCTCCGAAGAGATTACCAGCATCTAGATTTAAACTGGGAAAGGCAGTAGCTATTTTTTCAGAAACATTTTGAGTGATTCTTAAAACAATATCTGTATCTATTTTTTCTGTAACTAAAATTCCATCTTTTTGTAAATCTTTTTCTAAGTTCATAAAAAAGCTAACTCCTTTCACAAAATAAAAACAATTAGATATATTATAACTCAAAAAATATTATAAAATATGGCAAACATATTATTTTTTGATTACATTTTTATGACATGAAAAAATACCTATAAATCTTTTTTAGATTGTATAGGTATATTAAAATCAGTGCTTTTTTAAGATTTCTTCTAAGATTTGAACAGCATTTGATGCAGCTCCTTTTCTAATATTATCTGCAACACACCATAAATTTAATGAATTTGGATTACTAAAATCTTTTCTAATTCTACCAACGTAAACTTCATCATGACCATTTACTACACTTGGAAGAGGATAGATATTATTTTTTGTATCGTCATAAAGAACGACACCTTTAGAATTTTCTAATATTTTTCTTACATCATCTAGTTCAAAATTATTTTCAAACTCAATATTTATAGATTCTCCGGTGGCAATTTTCAACAGGAACTCTAATAGTAGTTGCAGTTATTTTTATATCTTGCCTTCCTAAAATTTTTCTGGTTTCATCAATCATTTTATGTTCTTCTTTTGTATACCCATCTTCCATAAAATAATCAATATGAGGAATGAGGTTATTTGCAATAGGATGAGGAAACTTTTTTAAGTTTTCACCAGAATTTTTTTCAAATAAATCTTCAAGACCTTTTTTTCCTGCTCCTGATACTGCTTGATAAGTCGAATATATAATTCTTTTTATCTTATATTTATCATCAAGAGGTTTTAAAAGAACTACAGCTTGAATAGTAGAACAATTTGGATTAGCAATAATACCTTTATTACACTTTATGTATTCAGGATTTACTTCTGGAACAATTAAAGGAACATCATCATCCATTCTAAATGCACTACTATTATCAATTACTATGCAGTTCTTTTTAGCAGCGATTGGAGAAAAATGTTTGGAAGTTTCTGCTCCTGCAGAAAATATTGCAAAATCAAAGCCTTCATCAAAAGAAGTTTCAGTTAATTCTTCTACAACGTAATCTTTTCCTAAAAATTTAAGAGTGGTTCCACTTGATTTAGAAGAACAAAATAGTTTATATTCAAAATTAGGAAGTTTTTTTTCTTCTAATACTTTTAAAATAGTCCTTCCAACTAAACCGAGTAGCACCAACAATAGCTAATTTATAATTTTTTTCCATGTTATTACTTTAGGTAACTTTTAGCTACCATCCTTTCTTTATATTTTTATTTAATTATATGTTTTAATATTATTTTTGCTAATAAAATATCTAAAGAATAAAAAAATGTTTCATGGAAAATATAACAAATAAATGAAAACGAAGATTTTAGTTCATTTATTGACATTTTATGTAAAATTAGTTATACTAAAATAGTAGTTTTGAAAATATAAAGGAGAATTATAAATGTTTGTAGATTATACAAAAATAAAGATAAAATCAGGAGATGGTGGAAACGGAGCAGTTTCTTTTAGAAGGGAAAAATATGTCGCTGCTGGAGGACCTGATGGTGGAGATGGCGGAAATGGCGGAGATGTATATTTTATTGTAGACAAAAATAAAAACACATTAATAGATTTTAGATATAATAAAAAATTTAAAGCTACTAATGGTGAAAATGGATCTGGAGGAAAATGCTCAGGAAAATCCGGAGAAGATATTTATATTGGAGTGCCAATTGGAACAGTTATAAAAGATGAAAAAAGTGGAAAAATTTTAGCAGATTTGTCTAAAGAAGGGCAAACTGAATGTATATTAAAAGGTGGAAGAGGAGGAAAAGGAAATCAACATTTTGCTACCTCAACTAGACAAGCACCAAGATTTGCAATTGATGGAGAAAAAGGAACTGAAATAGAAGTTATTTTGGAATTAAAAATGCTTGCAGATGTTGGCTTACTTGGATTTCCTAATGTAGGTAAATCTACTTTTTTAAGTATAGTAACAGATGCAAAACCAAAAATTGCAAATTATCAATTTACAACACTAGAACCAAACTTAGGTGTTGTAAAATCCAAAGATGGATCGAGCTTTGTTATAGCAGATATACCAGGAATAATTGAGGGAGCAAGTGAAGGAATAGGACTTGGATTACAATTTTTGAGACATATTGAAAGAACAAGATTACTTTTACATTTAGTAGATGTTTCAGGAATGGATGGAAGAAAACCAGTTCGAGATTTTGAAATTATAAATGAAGAATTAAAAAAATATAGTGAAAAACTAGCAAGTAGAAAACAAATTATAGTTGCAACAAAATGTGATATTATAGATAATGAATTATATAAAGAACTAGAAGATTTAGCTAAAGAAAAAAATATGGAAATTTTTAAAATATCAAGTGCAACAGGTGAAGGAATAAATAATTTATTAACATATGTTACAAATACTTTAAAAACTTTGCCTAAAGAAGAATTATATGAAGTAGAAGAAAGAAAAATATATAAATTAGAAGATGATGATGAAGAACCATTTAAAATTACTAAAACTAAAGATAAATTTGTAATTACAGGCAAAGCTATAGAAAATGTTATTAGAAAAATTAATATAGATGATAATGAATCAATGTACTATTTACAAAAAAGTATGCAAAATTTGGGAGTAGATGAAGCACTAAGAAAAGAAGGAATACATGAAGGAGATATCGTAAAAATTTTGGATTATGAATTGGAGTGGTATGAATAGATATGGGAGATAGAGTAGATAAGATAAATTATTATTTAGATATAGCAGAAGCAATAAGCGAAAGAGGAACATGTATTAGAAATAATTATGGTAGTGTAATTGTAAAAAATGATGAAATAATTTCAACAGGATATTCGGGAGCACCAAGAGGAAGAAAAAATTGTATGGATTTAGGATATTGTACAAGGAAACAACAAACAGAACTAAGTGGCGCAGGGTATGAACTTTGCCGTTCTGTACATAGTGAACAAAATGCTATAATAAGTGCAAATAGAAAAGATATGTTAGGATCTACTTTATATATGGTTGGAATAAACAACAGAAATGGGGAATATGTAAAAGATAACTACCCTTGCACTTTATGTAAAAGGATGATAATTAATGCAGGAATTGAAAAAGTTGTAATGAGAGATACTAAAACAGACTATAGAATAGAAAATGTATCTAATTGGATAGAAAATGATGACACATTATAATTATCCTATAGTCCTAGCTAAAACTAAACCTAATATTAAGCTTAAAATTGAAATTAAACCTATTATATCAAAAGTAAAACCGAGGATATAGTACAAATATTGAACCTATTGTAAAGCCTATTATTGTAAAAAATGTAGGTGTATAAAATTTATCTAATAAATATTTAGTTAGCTTCATAAAAAAAATAGAACCTATAATTATTCCTAAACCTAAAGGAATAAGAAAAGGTAAATAAAGACATGCAACAGAATCTATATAAGGTTCGTATATTCCTAAAAGCATTAAAATTAGAGTACTGCTAACACCGGGGATAATTATACCTGCTGACATGATTATACCTGAAAACACTAAAAAAATATAATTATACTCATGTGATGAATAAACAACTAAATTTTTTTCTAAAATTACTAAGAATATACCTACCAAAAGGGATATTGATGTAAATATTAAATAATAAAATTTGAACTTTACTTTAGATGAACATACTTTAATTAATTTGGGTATACTTCCTAGAATAAGTCCAATAAAAATAAACTTTATTTGTATTGGGTAGGCAAAAAATAAATATTTTAAAATATTACCAAGAAAAACAATGCCAACTAAACCACCTAAAGCAAAGGGAAAAATAAATTTAAAGTTCTGTTTTATATTTTTAAAAAAGTTTAATATACAATTAAGAAGTGGCTCATATATACCAAAAATAACACATAATACACCGCTGCTAATACCAGGTAAAATTGCACCACTTCCTATCAAAAAACCTTTAAAAAAATCTTTAAAGAACTTCAAATAACTCATCCCTCTCTTATATATAAATATATGTAATAAAAAAATTTTTATGAATTTAAAGGTCAGGCACTTTTCATTTTTTAAAACATATAATGTTTTAGAGAAAAATGGAGGTGCTTTATGTTTTCTAGCATTTTTATCACGGGATTTTTAGAATTCTTAAAAACAGCCATTTTAGTTGTTCGGTTATATTACTGGAGGAAATTTGTTTCCAGAACCATTAACCAAAGAAGAAGAACAAGAAGCTTTAAAAAGATTGGAACAAGGTGATGAGGAGGCAAGAAATTTACTTATAGAAAAAAATTTGAGATTAGTAGTTCATGTTTGTAAAAAGTATACAAATGTAAAAGTAGACCAAGATGATTTACTTTCAATTGGTACGATTGGATTAATAAAAGGAATAAATAGTTTTAATTTAAAAAAAGGCTCAAAATTATCTACATATGTGTCTAAATGCATTGATAATGAAGTATTAATGTATTTGCGTTCAATAAAAAAATTAAATGCAGAAGTATATTTAAATGAACCTATAGGAAAAGATAAAGATAATAATGTGATAACATTAGAAGAGGTATTAGAAAATGATGGAAAAAGCATAGAAGAAGTAGTAGATACTAAAATGAAAATAAAGAAAATGTATAATAAAATAAAAAAAATATTAAAAAATAGAGAAAGAACTATAATAGAACTAAGATTTGGATTGACAGGTGGAAAACCCAAAACACAAAAAGAGATTGCAAAAATGATGGGAATTTCTAGGTCTTATGTATCTAGAATAGAAACTAAAGCAATAGAAAAATTGTCAGAAGAATTTAGAGAATAAAAATAGTATAGTTTTAAAAACTATACTATTTTTTAAGATATTATTTATTTAAAAAGTAAATAAATTTAAATAGGATGCAAATATAGACCACAAAAGATATGGAATTTGCAATAAACCTGCAAGTTTATTTTTTTTGTAAAATTTTATAATCATAATAGTAACTAAAATGATTAAACATACAATCCAGATAAAAGAAACAAATCTTATTTTTAAAATAAAAAACAATATTGGCCAGATAATATTAAAAAATAGTTGTAAAAAATAAATAGATATAATTTCATCATCCACTAAGAGATTAACTTCTAAAATACCAAAAGAAACACCCATTAAAACATAAAGAATAATCCAAATAATAGGAAATATTATACTGGGTGGAGAAAAAGGTGGTTTAATAAGTAAACTATAATCTATAGATTTTGAAATGACAAAACCTACAATTAATCCAATTGTAACAGGGACAAGAATAGACTTGATATAAGTTTTTATATTTGACATATATATCCTCCTTAAAAAATATATGTTATAAATATATTAAAATACATAAGTTAAAATGCTAAAATATATTGAAATAATATAAATTTTACTATATAATAATTATGGAAAAGAGTAGACAGAAAGGGACTAAAGAAATGAAAAACAGGAAAAAAATATTAATAATTATTTTAGCAATATTAATAATATTAATTTTATTTTTAAGTGTTTTTGGAATTATATGGTTTAAATATATAAAAAAGACACCAGAGCCTGAACCAGAACCTAATCCTGAACCAGAAGAAAATGTTTTAATTGTTGGCATGAATAATACTATAGGTAATGAAACTCCTGAACCAGAACCAGAGCCTAAACCTAAATTACCAACGACTCCAGCAGAATGGACTATTTCAATTGAAAACTCTAATTCTGAAATAGGAACTTTATATATACCAAAAACAAAACTAAATACACCTGTATATTGTAAACAATCTCCAGAAAAAATGGAAAAGATGCCTTGCTTTTTATATACATCAGGAGGAATAAATAAGCCGGGAGTTACATGTTTTACTGGTCATAATAGAAGGAACGGAAAACTATTTTCAAATAATAAAAAATTACAAATAGGAGATGCATTTTATTTTAAAGACAATGAAGGCGTAGAACTTGAATATACTATTATTGATAAATATACTACAGTTTCTACAGATACGGGATTTTTTAATATTGAAACAGATAAACCAATAATTGCATTATCTTGTTGCACAGATGCAAGTAATGATGATAGAATAATAATTATAGGAAGAGCTGATTAAATTTGAAAAAAGAAAAGAAAAAGAAAGTTTTATTTATATCAAGTACAGGAGGACATTTAAATGAATTGTTACAACTGAGTCCTCTATTTGAAAAATATGATTACAGAATAATTACTGAAAAAGATAAGCTAAGTGGAAATTTAAAAGAAAAATATAAGGACAGAGTTTTTTATTTACCATATGGAACAAGAAGTCATATTTTAAAATACATATTTATTTATTTTTATTTAATTTTAAAAACAATAGTATTGTATTTTAAGATACGTCCAAAAGTTATAGTAACTACAGGAACTCATACAGCAGGACCAATGTGCTATTTAGGAAAAATATTTGGTAGTAAGATAGTTTATATAGAAACTTTTGCAAATATTAATAAAAAAACTGCAACAGGAAGATTAATTTATCCAATTGCAGATTTATTTATTGTACAATGGGAAGAAATGATTAAACTTTATCCTAAAGCTGTTTATGGTGGACAAATTTTTTAGATAAAAGGAGCTTTTATGATACTAGTATTATTTGGAACTCAGCAAAATGAATTTACAAGACTTCTTCAAAAAATAGAAGAATTAATTGATAGTGGAATTATAACTGATGAAGTTGTTGTCCAAGCTGGATATACAAAATATAAAACAAACAAGATGAAAATATTTGATATAATTTCAAGAGAAGAACTTGATAAATTAGTTAATGATTCAGATATTATTATTTCACATGGTGGCATAGGATCTATTATTATGTCACTAGAAAAACATAAAAAAGTTATTGCAGTACCAAGATTACATGAATTTAATGAACATGTAAATAATCACCAAAAACAAATTGTAAGACAATTTAGTGAAAAAGGATATTTGATTGGAATTCAAAGTGTAGATGATTTATCAGAAGCTTTAGAAGAAATAAAGACTTTTAAACCAAAGGAATACAAAAAAAATAATGAAAACATAATAACTATAATAGAAAATTTTATTGACAATATAAAATAAAATGGAAGTGATTAAATGAATAACGAAGATTTAACAAAACCAGAGTTAGAAGACGAACAAGAAGAAATAATTGAAAATACATTAAGACCACAAAGTCTAAGAGAATATATAGGGCAACCAAAAGTTAAAGAAAGTATGAAAATATATATAGAAGCAGCTAAAAAAAGAAAGGAACCATTAGATCATTGCTTATTTTATGGTCCTCCAGGATTAGGAAAAACTACTATTTCATGTATAATAGCAAATGAAATGAATTCAAAAATAAAAATAACATCTGGACCAGCAATAGAAAAACCAGGAGATTTAGCTGCAATTTTAACGAGTTTAAACGAATTTGATGTACTTTTTATTGATGAGATACACAGATTAAGTAAAACTGTAGAAGAAATTTTATATCCTGCCTTAGAGGATTTTGCTTTAGATATAACTATAGGAAAAGGAAGTGAAGCAAAATCAATAAGACTTAAATTACCTAAATTTACTTTGATAGGGGCAACCACAAAAGCGGGATCTCTTACCACACCATTAAGAGATAGATTTGGAATAGTACAAAGATTAGATTTATATTCTACAGAAGACTTAATGAAAATCATTAAACGTTCTAGTAAAATTTTAAAAATAAAAATAGATGATTTATCTAGTATGGAAATAGCAAAAAGATCTAGAGGAACACCAAGAATAGCAAATAGGCTTTTAAAGAGGATAAGAGATTTTGCAATTGTTCTTTCAGATGGAAAAATAGATTTAGAAATTACTAAAAAAACATTGGAACAATTAGAAATAGATGAAATAGGATTAGATGAAACAGATAGAAGGTTGTTAAAATCAATGATAATTCAGTATGGTGGAAGGGCTGTTGGAATAGAAGCTTTAGCTGCATCACTTGGAGAAGAAATTGATACAATTGAAGATGTATATGAACCATATTTACTTCAGATTGGATTTATTGCAAGAACTCCTAGAGGAAGAATTGCATTATCTCCAGCTTATGAACATTTAGGACTAAATCATAAGTAGAGTTTATATAAAATGGAGTAATAAAGAAAAATATGAAAAAAATTATACAACTAAAAACTAAATATATATTTATAATTATTTTTTTAATAAATATAGCAATATATATACCATTTATTTTAGGACATTATTCAACAGATTTGTATAATATTATAAATGTTGGCTATGAAAATTATGCTATAAATTGGTTTTTAAAAGATGGAAGAATAATTTCAGCTTTGATGTTATTAATAGCTAATATGACGAATTTAAGGGTTCAAACAATTAATATTATCTCTATAATATTAGCAATAATAATTAATACAATTTCTATTATGACGATATATAAAATTTCAATGAAATATAAAAACATAAAAGAAAACAAAGATAAGATAATTTTAGCATTAATTAGTTATATTATTATTTGTAATTTTATGTATGTGGAAAACATGTATTTTATAGAAAGCAGCATTATGGCACTAAGTATATTATTCTATATTTTATCGGCAAAAATAATGGTGGAAAAGAAAAAATATAGTAATATATTTTCGGTACTATTAGCTATTTTGGGATGTATTAGTTATCAAGGTACAATAGAATTTCTTTTAGTTTTTGTGGGACTATTAACTTTTGTAAAAAACAAAAAAGAGTATAAGAAAAATATAAAGGACATTTTAAAAGGTATATTAATTACATTAATTGCTGGAATTATAAATTTAATAATAGTAAATATAATAGGAATAAAATTAAATACAGCAAATACGAGAATAACTAATATATTTGGTAATATTTTAAATATTATAAATTATGGATCAATTATTTTTAAATATACTTGCAACTTATATCCTAAATATCTATTTATAATAATGCTAATAATAGTCGAAATAATGCTATTAAACTACATTATTAAAAAAAGAGAAAATACAAATATTTTTTACAAAAGCATAATATTAATAATTATAAGTTTACTAAGTGCATTTATTCCAAGTGTTATAAGTTCTACTGCTTTTTATGCAGGAAGAATACATTTTTCAATTGGAAGCTTAATAGGAATATTATTTTTGTATTTATATATAGAAACAGACATATTTAAAGAAAAAGTACTATATAAAAATATTGCTTTTATTTTATTAAGTATATATGTTATTACAACTATAATATCTAATATTGGCTTAATGTATGAAAATAAATTAGTAAACAAACTGGAAAAAGAAGCATGCGAAAAAATTATAAGTCAAATAGAAAGCTATGAAGAAGAAACAAAAAATAAAATAGAAAAAATACAAACAATAGTTATACAAAAACAAACAGATAAATCATATTTTAAACAAACAAAACATAAATGTGTTTTAACTTATAATGCAATAAGTGCAAACTGGTCGGCGGTTGGAGCAATTAATTACTATATAGGAAGAAATTTAGTAGAAATGAATAGAGAAATAAAACAAGAGGATTTAGAAAAAATAGTACAAAATCCACTAAGACATATATGTATGGGAGATACATTATATGTTAAATGTTATATGTATTAAAAGGAGGAAAAAATGAAGTTACTAATGCATACATGTTGTGCACCATGTAGTGTATATTGTATAGATAAATTAAGAGGAGAAGATATAGAACCAACTTTATTTTGGTTTAATCCGAATATTCATCCATATCAAGAATACAGAGCAAGAAGAGATTGCTTAAAAGAGTATGCAGCATCTATAAATATAAAAGCAATATTTGAAGAAAACTATGGATTAAAAGATTTTTGTAAAAACGTTGTTGAAAACTTAGATACAAGATGCCAAGACTACTGCTATCCAGTAAGATTAGAAGAAACTGCAAAATTTGCTAAAGAAAATGGATTCGATGCAATTACAACAACTCTTTTAGTAAGCCCTTATCAAAAACATGATATTATACATAATTTAGGAGAAAGAATAGCTAAAGAGTATGGACTAAAATTCATATATAGAGATTTTAGAGAAGGCTTTAGAGAAGGACAAGCTAAAGCAAGGGAGTTAGGACTATATATGCAAAAATATTGTGGATGTATTTTTTCAGAAGAAGATAGGTACTTACGACACAATAAGAAATAAGACTATTTTTTCAATAAAATCAAAAAATTTAAATATATATGAGTAATCAATTTATCGACACAATAACTTATAAGAAAATAATATTAAATAAAATAAAGGAGAGAATATAGCAATGAAAGATTT
>CANRPS010000039.1 GCA_947632585.1 uncultured Clostridia bacterium | reverse complement strand
GTCTATACAGACATTATATAAAAAAATTTAAAATAAAAAAATATATAATGAACTATATGTTCATTATACGAGGAGTACTTATGCAAAAATTAAATCTAATATTAGTTTATAATAACAATCAAGATAAAATACTCATGTGTAAAAGAAAAAAAGAACCATATAAAGGCAAATTAAATTTAGTAGGTGGAAAAGTAGAAGAAAACGAAGATGAATTAAGTGCAGCATATAGGGAATTAGAAGAAGAAACAGGAATAAGTAAGGCTGATATTAAATTAATAAATATTATGAATTTTACATATTGTTTAGAAGATTTTGAAATGGAAATTTATTATGGGATTTTAAATAAAAAATGTGAATTAATAGAAGAAGTAAATAAATTATGTTGGGTAGACAAATCAGAAGATTTCTTTAATATAGATAAATTTGCAGGAGAAGGAAATATATATCATATTATAAAAAGAATAGAATTATATAGAAAAAAACATGTTTTATAAATAGGGAGAGTTTGATGGAATTAATAGAACAAATAAAAAAATATATACCATATAATGAGCAAGAAGAAAAAGATAAAGAACTTATGTTAAAATATATAGATACATTTAAAGATGTTTTAACAAGGGAAAATGAGATATGTCACTTTACAGCATCAAGTTGGATTGTAAATAAAGAAAAAACGAAGGTACTAATGATATATCATAATATCTATAATTCATGGGCATGGACAGGAGGACATGTAGATGGAGATAGTAATTTATTAAATGTTGCTTTAAAAGAAGCAAATGAGGAAACAGGTTTAAAAAATTTAAAAGTTTTAAGTAATGGAATATATAGTTTAGAAATTCTTACTGTAAAAAGTCATATAAAAAGGGGAAAATTTGTATCTGCACATCTTCACTTAAATTGTTCGTTTCTATTAGAAGCTGATGAGGATGATGAATTAAGAATAAAAGAAGATGAAAATAAAGGTGTTAAGTGGATTGATATAGACAAGGTAAATGTAACAACAAATGAGGAGGAAATGAAACCAATTTATAAAAAATTAAATGAAAAACTAAAAGATTATAAATAATAAAAGTAAATAGAGCAAGGATTGATTATGAAAAAAATAAATGAAAAAGAGTTAAAAATGTTGTTTATAGAATTAAGACATAATAAAGAAAAAGCTTTTAATAATTTATATTCTAAATATGGTAAATTAGTTTATGGCATAGCATTTAGCATATTAAAAAATAATGCAGATACAGAAGATGTATGCCAAATGATTTTTATAAAAATATATAATATGGAAAACAAAAAATTTCCTACAGAGAAAGAAGCTTGCTGGCTTTATTCTTTAACCAAGAATGAATCAATTTCTTATTTAAGAAAAAAACATAATGATATTAATATAGAAGATATATATGATATAGAAAAAGATGATCAAGAAATAGACTATTTACTAGATAAAGATGAATATAATAAATTGATTTCTAGATTAGATGAGAAGGAAAAACAAGTGATATCTTTAAAAATACTAGGAAATTTATCATTTAAAGAAATTAGCAGATTAATAGATGAACCAGTAAGTACCATAAAATGGAGATATTATAAATCAATACATGATCTTAAACTATTATTAGGTAATTTAAGTTTATCTATAATTACCTTTATGATAGGATTAAAATGTTTATTAAATAATAAACAAAAAAATCAAATTATAGAAAATAAAGAAGAAATAAAAGAAGATGCAAAAGAAGAGCAAGGTTTTGAAAATTCAACTAAATCAGAAGAATATAAAGAAAACCTTAATTATGCAGATAGTGTATTAGAAAATACTATTACAAATGAAACTTATGAAACAATTAAAGTAGAAGAAAAAAATGAAACAGAACTAAATTATTATGGAATAGGATTAATAAGTACATCAATATTATTTTTAATTTTAACTTTAATTTTTATAATTATTTTTATAAAACACCAACTAAAAGCAAATAAAAAAACGTCTAAATAATAGAAAGGTAAAAAGGTGATAAAAATGAATAAAAAAATTAAAGTAGTATTAGGAATATTAATCATTATAGTAATTATGTGGGTTATTATATTTATTGTAGATTATAATAGATGCTCTAATCTTGAAATGCCTATATTTGTTATAAAAAGTAAAATAAATGATTCGGTACCAACAAAAGAATGCTATTATGGTTTGGGTTATAAGGTTAATGTTGAAAAAAATTCATCAAATAAAGATGATATATTAAAAATAGAAATGTACATGGCAAGTAAATTTATAACTGGAGCAATAGCTGATACAAAGAATATCAATAATGTAAGTAATGATAATGAGGAAACTAATACTTTTAGGGCGATTGTTATTACATCAAATATAAACTATATTGAAGTAACACCTATTTTAGATAAAGATAAAAAAATTTTATCTGATAAAGTAAGTCTCGGTTTAGATAAAAATAATGATGACTTATATTCTGAAGGACAAGAATTATTTATTACTTATAAAGGACCTATAATGGAATCTTACCCAACTCAGATTAATGCTATAAAAATTGAAACTGAAACTGAACATAGAACTAAAATAGAAGATTTACCTAAAGATTATACACTTATAGAAGCGGTAAGAGATAATTCAGTTATAAATGTTCATAATAGAAAGCTATATAATAAAGATGAGTTAGATAGATTTATAGATAATGTAAATAATAATATACCTGATTTTATAAGATGTATAATTTTTACAATAGAAGGTGATATGCTTATAGAAGATGTGAATTTTGAGGGAAGCGGAAGTTTTAGAGTTACAGAAGATTTTACAAGAGATGAGTATGCTGGTATAGATGACAGAATATATAGATATAGTAGATTTAAGAAAATGACATTAAAAAAAGAAGATGATGCAACTTCTATAATTTTAGAAGAACCTATTGAAGGTAATTTAGAAAAAGTATATGTTATTGGATATAATAATGAAACTGAATTTATAAATAATTATGAATTTAAGTACTTACTAGATATTAAGACAAGTAATAAAAAAGGAAAAACCAAAATTACACAAGATATATTGAAAGAAAAATATAATTATGATATATATTATTATGGAATAGAAAGTTGCAATATTGAGATTGATGGCAAAAAAATTGATTTAATAGAAGCTTTAAAAACAGATAAAGTTACAATGGAAGATATTATAAACCAAGCAGAAAAAGACAGCAAATCAGGTATTATAGGAAATGACGTATATAAAGATGGTGGCTCAAAAATATACTTTTATAATAAATATACTATAATAAAATGCAATAGTATCAGGAATGGTGGGACTAATAAAGATGTATATATAGGCATTAAAGATATGAGATTAAATGATGTAATATAAGGAGGATTTTTATGAAAAAAATTATATTAATTATTTTAAGCATAGTTGTAATAGTATTAGGTGTTTTTATTTATAAAAAGATTGATAACAGAAGAGAAGATTATATAGGAGATGATAACGAAACATCTTCTACTTTAAAAGAAAAAGATGAAAATGGTGAACCAAAACAAACAGAAGGGATTACAACTTGTTTAACATTAGAAGATGAAATAACAAATGATACAATATGGTGTGGTACTTTTCAACTTATATGGAATGATTTGAAAAACGATTTGGCAAAACAAAATATTGTATTTAATCCTCAATTGAAAGTAGTAGATAATTTAAATAAAGAAACTTTTACTTCTAAAGATATTTCTGATAAATATTATTATAAAAAAGTGGGAAAACCTTCTTTAGAACTAAAAAAGGAGATTGAAAAAGCAATAAAATCTAAATTCAATGAGACAAGTTCTATATTAGATAGTTTTAATTGGGAAAATCATGATCCTAAAGATTACTTTTTATATACTATGTTAAAAAAAGAATTCAAGTTTGAAAAGGCTTTCGAAGAATTCAATGATGATAGTTTTAAAGATTATAAAGATATAGATTATTTTGGAATCAAAAAAGATGAAACAGGAGAATTAAGAAACCAAGTTGAAGTTTTGTATTATAATTCAAAAGATGACTTTGCAATAAAATTAAAGACTAAACAAGAAGATGAAGTCGTTTTATGTAAAAATCCTAAAGGAAATACTTTTAATGAGATCTATAAAAATATATCAGATGAAAATAAAAAATTTAAGGGAGCTAAAGGATTAAAAGAGGGTGAGACATTAAAGGTTCCAAATATAGAACTAGAAGAAAAAAATGAGTTTACAGAAATTGAAAATAAAGAATTTTTATTTTCTGATGGTACACCATATATAATAGAAAAAGCAATACAAACTATAGAATTTGAGTTAGATAAAACAGGAGGTAAAATTAAAAGTGAAGCGGGAATGATGGCCAATTTAGCATCAGCAATTGTACCTGAAGAAAAAAGAGAATTTATTTTAGATGATACTTTTGCAATATTTTTAGTAGAAGAAAATAAGGATAATCCATATTTTGCTGGAAAAATTGATGACATAAGAAAATTCCAGTAAAATAAAAAGTAAAGTAAAATAAAAGAAGAAAGTAAAAAAATGTAACTTTCTTCTTTTTATTTGCAATTTTATGTAAAATATGATAAAATTTTTACTAATATTCGTGGGTACAGCGAATTAAACAAATGTACCATTTTAGAATTGTTATCAAAATTTTGATAACAAGCTAAAATAAATGGAGGACTGCATGATTAAGCACTTTGTAGAACTCGTGTCTGAGGAAGGGGACTTTACTGTGTACAGGGTTAAGGAATGTGCCAAAGAGGACTTCGACTTGTTGCATGATATCCCAGAAGGTACCAACGCAATCCGGTTTTTCGATGAAGATGATGCGGAAGTTTCGGAAGAAGATGAGAGCAAACATGAGCCGATAACGTATATTGGCGAAGAGTACACGATAGAGGAGATGAAAGAAAAATTCCCCGAAGAAGAGGATTTGGCAACCGACTATGAAAAAAATGGCTATAAGAGAGTGGTTCTCACTCAAGATGGTAGTTCATGGTATGGTCTTAGAAAGAACGATACCGTTATCACGAAATAGCAGTCTAAAAAAGAAGAAATTCTTTTCCCACGAAAGTGGGTTTCTTTTTTTGTGATTTTAATGTAAAGAATTGTCAATTCACAAATTGACTAAAAATATACTGTTATATGTAAGGACATACATACAGCAGTATAGTAATTTTTATTTTATATACTAATTTCTACTAGGTGGTACTAATGCAATAATTCTTCCTGCAAAGTCATTAAAGTTTAGAGTTTGTAAAATTACTTTACCAGGACCTGTAAGTTTGGTTAAGAATAATCCTTCACCACCAAAGAATATGTTTTTAATTCCTTTTACTGTTTCAATTTCATATTGAACAGATTTTTCAAATGCAACAACATTTCCAGTATCAACAAGAATTGATTCACCTGGTTGTAATTCTTTAACAACCTCTGTTCCATCAACTTCTAAAAATACATTACCTTTTCCAGAAATATCTTGTAAAATAAATCCTTCACCACCAAATAAACCAGCAGAAAACTTTTTAGTAAATGCAACTTTTAATTCGATAGTTGGTTCAGCACATAAAAAAGCTCCCTTTTGGGCAATAATGCCAGAAGTTCCTGACATATTTAGATTCAATATGTTACCAGGTACAGTTGAAGAAAATGCTATTGTTTGATTGTCGCTATCAGCTGTATATGTATTCATAAATAGTGAATCTCCAGAAAGCACTCTTCCTAAACCTTTAAACAGACCACCATTAGTGTTAGTGTCCATTCTTATATCAGGTGTTTTCCATGACATTGCTCCAGATTGAGTAAATATGCCTTCACCTCTATTCAAATTTATTTCTACAGCTGGGATAATACTTCCAATAATTTTATAATTCATAACAAACCTCCTAATACAAAATTATTAAAGCTATTATATATTACATCATTAAAAATGTCTAGCAGATTTTATAAGAATATATAATATGATTATTTTAAAATTTATATTGATAATAAATTTTTATTATAATATAATAAAAACAATTATTACATAAGAGGGGTAAAAATGAAAAAAAAGAACGAAATATTAATACTGATATTATTAGTAATAGTGCAAACAATAATATATATTATTGTTGGAGAAAATAAACAATATTTACACATAGATGAAGCATATTCATTTGGACTTGCAGGATATGATAAAATTAATATACAAGATAATGAAGACTTTTTTGATAATTGGCATAGCAAAGAATACTATAAAGACTATTTAGTCATTAATAGAGAAGAAATAGGAAATTATAAACCTGTTTATGAAAATCAAAAAAATGATGTACATCCGCCATTATATTATTTATTATTAAGATTTGCCATGGGATTTAATATAAACAATTTTTCAAAATGGACAGGAATTGGAATAAATATTATAATATATGGATTTATTACAATATTTATGTATCTTATTTTAAAAAGATTATTTAAAGGAGAAAAGCATTTTGAATTAAAATCTTCTATATTAGCTTTTACATCATCTATTACACTAGCATCTATAAGTAATGTAATCTATATGAGAATGTATAGTTTACTTGCTTTAAATATATTAATTACAACATATTTACATATAAAATTATTAGAGAGTGATAATCAATCTCCTAAGTTACTAATAAAAATATTTATAACAACTACTTTAGGGATATTAACACATTATTACTATTTATTTTATATAAGTATGATGTGTTTAATATTAATTATAAAATATATAAAAGAAAAAAGACCGAAAGAATTAGTACATTATATTTTAACAATAATGCTTTCTGGTATTGTATCACTAATTATATTTCCATATTCAATTGCACATATTTTTTTAGGCTATAGAGGAAAAGGAGTAATAAGTAGACTAAAAAACTTAAAAGAACTAATAATAGGTATATTTACACAAATATATAATGTTTATCATTATGGTTTTAATAATACACTTATTTTAATAGTTTCAGTTATACTTATATTGGTAATTTACAACAAGATAAAAAGAAACAAATTAATTAATACAGATACAAAAACAAACCAAATAATAAAGTTAATAATGATTCCTACAATATTTTTCTTTATAATGACTTCTATTAGTTCTCCATGGAATGTTTTAAGGTATATAGTGGGAGTTGTAGGATTAATTTTTGTATTAATAATATATTATTTATATAAAATATTCCAAACATGTACATCTGAAAAAATAACTGATATATCTATTATTATAATTTTAATAATAATGTTAATTATGCCATTAGTAAAAAAGATAGACCCTGAACTTCTATATAGAGATAGAAAAGAAATTGTAGAAACAATAGATAAAAATTCTGACATACCAGCAATATATTTATTTAATATAAATAAAGGAAATAGTTTTATTGATGATATATTATTGTTCACAAAAATAGAAAAGTTTTACATTGCCAAAGATAATTTGGATATTACAAAAATAGTAAAAGATGAAGATATATCTAAAGGAATACTAATTTTTATAAATGAAGAAGATATTACTAATAATAATGAAATATTAAACAAAATAAAAAACGATTTAAAATTTAATGAATATAAAAATATAGGAAAATCTACATCATGTATGATATATTATATGAATTAAAAGGGAGTTAGTAAAAATGAAAAAGAATTTAAAATTAGAAAAAATAATAAAATTACTATTAATCATTTTAATAATAGTTTTAATAGTAGTAATATTTTTTACAATAGATTATTCAAGGGCTTTAAAAGGAAAAAGACCTATATTTTGTATAAAAAATCCCGCTGGAGTAGTAGAAGATGGAGGAACAATAGAATATTATGGACTGGGATATAAAATAATCGATTTTAATAGATTAGATGGATATGACAAGACAAAAGTAGGACTATGGAGTATGAAATATGAAGACTTTAAAGAAGAATATGAGGGACAAGATGAAAATATGAAATATACCATTTCAGCAGTAATTATGAAAGTTAATGATAAAACGCTAGAAGTGGTAAATATAGAAAATAATGATATATATGTTGTTAATATACCAGAAAATACGAATGAAAAATATAAAAAAGAACAAGAGATTCTAATATATTTTAATGGAATAGTCGAGGATTTATTTCCAGCACGAATAATACATGTTGGAAAAATTGAAATTAAAAAAGAAAAGAGTGATGCAATAATACCGGAAAATATTCTCACAACTTATTATAATACTATTAATAATTCTCAAGGAGATTAAAATTATAAGCAAAAAATAAAGAAATTATATATTTTTATATAATTTTTTTATTTTTTATATTGACTTTTTTCATACCTAGTGTTACTATGTATAAAAATACATAGAATATCTAGGTATAAAAAAGGAGGAACAAATATGAAAATTAATAAAGAACTATTAAAAGGAAGTACAGATATGCTTATTTTAAGTTTACTGGAAGAAGAAAACATGTATGGATATGAAATGATAAAAAAAATAAGCGAAAAATCAGAAAATATATTTGAATTCAAAGAAGGAACTTTATATCCTATATTACATACTTTAGAGGAAAAAAACTATATTACATCTTATTGGACAAGTGCGGGAGCTAAAAAAAGAAAATATTATTCTATAACAAAAACTGGAAAAAAACATTTAAATGAAAAGAAAAAAGAATGGGAGGTTTTTAGCACAAGTGTAAATCATGTAGTTGGAGGTGCTTTATTTGGATATTAAAACTTTTTTAAATGAAATTAGTAATGAAATAAAATACAATCCTGTAAAAAAAGGAATAACAGATGAGCTTAAATCACATATTGAGGAAATTAAACAAGAATATGTAGAAAATGGAATAGAAGAAAATGAAGCTGAAGAAAAAGCTGTAAAACAAATGGGAAATGCAACAGACATAGGGAAAAAATTAAATAAAATTCATAGACCAAAATTAGACTTAAAATTATTGATATTAATATTTATTTTAATTGGTTTTGGTATAACTATTTCTATATTGAAACAATCATCTACTAACAACAATTATATTATAAATACGATCATTTATATGGCTATTGGAATGATATTAAGTATATGTATATATTTTGTCGATTACAAAAAAATAAAAAAATATTCTAATTTTATATATTTATTTGCTACATTACTAATTATTTTATCAACAACTGAAATAGGGTTAACTATTAATAGTACTCATTTTATTAATATTTTTGGAATTACTTTTAGACCTATTACGATTGCATTGCCTTTATATATTATATCTTTTGCCGGATTTATTTCAGGTTATAATAAAAATAACAAATTAAAAATATGTACAAATAACAAAGAAATTTACTTAAAAAAAGACATTATAAAAATGATTATATTAGGTTTATTATCTATTGCTTTAATGTTATATATACCATCTGTTGCAAGTGCTTTTATGCTAAGTATAGTTTATTTTATTATCATATTTATAAAACTTGTCAAAGAAAAAAATACAAAAGGTTTAAAGATTTTGTTAGGAACTTTAGGAACTATTATAATAATTTTTACAATAAGTACTATAAGGAATCCATATAGAACATATTCTATATTTAAAAGAATAGCAATATCTTATAAACCTGAGATTGATTCAAGTGGAAGAGGATATACAGGAATATTACAAAAGGATATTTTAGAAAATGCAAAGTTAATAGGAGAAGCTAATACTGATATTATAAAAAATGAAAATTATATAATAAATAATGAAAGTAACTACACATTTATATATTTACTTGGAAAAACAGGGATAATTATAGCTGGAGCATTAGTTATGGTAATAATTCTCACATCTCTTAAATTAATATTAAATGCAAAAAATATTAAAGAGGAATATGGAAAATTATTGACAATTGGCTTAGGAAGTTTATATATTTTAGAATCTATTATAAGTGTTTTAATGAATATTAATTTGGGAGTAAAAATAGATGTCGATTTACCTTTTGTAACATATGGTGGTGTATATTTTATAATTAATATGCTATGTATTTCTATAATTTTAGCAGTATATAGAAGAAAAGACATAGTTGAATATGAAGAAGAGAGGATAGAAGAAAATGAAAAAAACACTTAATATGTGGAAAAATAATATTTTATTTTATATAACTATTATGCTAATAATGTTTAGTATGATAATTGAACTAATTCCAGGACTAATGGTTAATACTTCTCTAAAATTATTAATACATATAATTGCAATAATTTTGACTTTTTTGGATATGAAACTAAAAAATAGAAAAGAAAAAGATATAGAACAAAAAGAGAAAAATAGAAAAAGATGCTTAATTATAATTCTTATAATCTATATGTTACTTATTATAAGCTTATTATTATTTGACGGAAGTTATAGAAGAAATTTCGGATTTGATTCTATTAAATTATTTTCAAAAGAGCATTTTGAAAATTATAGTAATTTAGTTCCATTTGGTACAATTTTAGGCTATTTTGAAAGAATAACAAAAGGAACTATAAATAATAGTATTGTTGTAACAAACATATTAGGAAATTTAATAGCATTTTTCCCTTTGGGAATATTATTACCATTAATCTCTAAAGATAAATTTTCTAAATTATCTACTTTTGTGGTTACAATTGTAATAGTCGTGATTACTATAGAAATTGTCCAATTTGTAACATTAGTTGGTTCATTTGACATTGATGATTTAATTCTTAATGTTATTGGATCTGTAATAGCTTTTGAGATTTTGAAAGTGAAATCTATAAAAAGACTACTTGAAAAATTTATAGAATAAATTATAATATATATAAAATATGGAAGGAATATTTGCTATGAATAAGTTAAAAAAATTTTTTATATATTTTATAATAATTATTATAATTATAGCTATTTTATTGTTTGTTTTTGTGAACCTTTATAAAAAAAATAAAAAATATTATACTGGGGAAGATTTTGGAATAAAGACACTAGTAAGTGAAATAGATTATGATAATGATGGAATAGATGATTATGCTGACATATTAGAAGGAGCAAAAAAAGAAGCAAAAAATAAACCTACTTATAAAGATGGATATTATGAAGGAGGATATCCACCAGATAATGAGGGAGTTTGTACAGATGTCATATGGAGATCTTTAAAAAATGCAGGATATATTTTAAAAGACATGGTAGATGAAGATATTAAAAACAATGTTTCAAGTTATAAAAGAGTTAATGGAAACCCAGATCCCAATATAGATTTTAGAAGGGTGCCTAACTTAAAAACATATTTTGAAAGAAATCAAATTGTTTTAACGACAGATTTAAGCAAAATAGAAGAATGGCAACCAGGAGACATAGTAACATTTGAAAATAGTCATATAGGAATTATATCAGACAAAAGGAACAAAAATGGAATTCCTTATTTATTACATAATGGAGGTCAATTGTTAAGAGAAGAGGATGTTTTAGAAATATATGTAAATTATAAGCCAATTTCTGGACATTATAGAATGAAATCATAATCTTTATTTGTAATAAAAAGATAATGAAATTTGAAGTTTATGTAAAATTATGATATAACCCGAGTTTGCCACTTAAAATGACAAAAAGCAGGAGATAAAAATCCTGCTTTTATTGATAAATTGATTATAATTAGCTATAAATTAGGCTTTATAATTTTTGAAATTTATGTACCTACATTTATATACCTATATGAAAATTTTTATTCCTGTTTTTATGTTTTTTAGTTCTCCTATTGTAAATAGTTT
>CANRPS010000038.1 GCA_947632585.1 uncultured Clostridia bacterium | reverse complement strand
AATCTACAAATCCATTGAGCAGTTCTAGCATTTAAAGTTGTTATTACATTAAGTAATTGACATCCAAGATAAAAATAGATTAAATCTTCTTCTAGAATATTATATTTTTTGAACTCTTCATATATTTCCATATTTTTTTGAACAGCTTTAGTATACATATCTAAACAATCTTTATTTGCAGAAATAGTAGGAGGTGTAATATAGTTTTTAAAATCCCACATAGGTAAAAACTCAGGTATTAAAAGAGAGTGCATACGATGACGAGTCAAGTGAGTAAGTATAGAAAGAGAAATTGGTATTTGGAAGGTGAATTGAACTTGTTCAAGTTCACGACGTTCTTCTTTGTGTAATATAATATCCATTAATTTTTCTTTGAAATTTGAATCCTTTTCTTTGCCATTTTCTACTATTTTTATTGCTTCTTCTTTTGTACATTGATAGTGATACATAACAGAAGAAATTAAAATAACATCATCAGAAGAAGGTGTATAACTTATTAAATGTGGTTTATCTATAATTTTTATATCAGGTCTTTTTTCAATACTTTCTAGATAGGCAAATGGTGTGTCAGACGTTGTTTTATCTATTTCGGCTTGTATACTGTCTGTTAGATAAGGTACAGCTTCATTAATAATATTTAAGAAATTTGATCCAAGTTCTTTTAATTCTTGAATTTTACTTAAAGGTCCAGAAATTAAAGAAATAGTAAGTTTTTCTAATTCTCTTACATCTAATCCCATTATAATATTAGCATGAAAAGAATATGGAAGAACAAATCTTGCATCTTCAACATTTATAGAAAAATTATCGACAATATCCCCATATGTATTAAATAAATATTTCATATGTTTTATATATTTTTCTTTTAATTCTGTATTATCTTTATGAATAGAAAAATCTTTATTTCTAAATTCAGGAACATAAAAACCAGCATTTCTAAAATCAACTTCACGTCTTGATTTTATAGTAAAAGAAGTAAGTCTATTACCAATTATAGTTTGCTCTACTATAGGTGTAACATCACAAAGGGCAAAAACTAGATAATCATGCTCAATAATTGATTTATGTCCCATTCCTATAATTCTTTTGATAAGTTTTATATTTTTTTCGGTATCATCACAGCTTTCTAAAACTTCGAATACATTTCCAGGAAATCTAGATAATTTTCCTGCTGCTGCAATTTTTCTTATTCTAGAATCTAATTCATCTTTAGTATATTCACCTAATAACTCAATTTTCATATTATTTCTCCTTAAAAGATATTTTTCTATGAAAATTTATATCATAACAAAAAAAATATTTCAATAATAAATAAAAAATAAATAAAAAACATGTAAAACTATTGACAAATCAAAGAAAATAGTGTAAACTATTTCTGTATTACAAATAAACATTTATAGAAAAATAAATTTTATTAATGAGGTAAAAGTGGAAGAAAAAGTAGAGATAAGTA
This sequence comes from uncultured Clostridia bacterium, assembly GCA_947632585.1. GTDB lineage: Bacteria > Bacillota > Clostridia > TANB77 > CAG-508 > CAG-269. The sequence continues at coordinate 10,596 of CANRPS010000038.1, read as the reverse complement.
TTTTATTAAGTTTATATGGAGCTTTACTGACTAAAACACAACAAAAATATATGGATTTATATTATAATCAAGATTTATCACTTTCAGAAATAGGTGATAATGAAAAAATTACAAGACAGGCTGTAAGAACAATACTTATTAAATCCAAAAATAAATTACTTGAATATGAAAAAGACTTAAAATTTATGAAAAAAGAAAAAAACATAGGAAAACTATTAGAAAATCTAGAAAACAAAGATTTAAACCAAAAGCAAAAATGTATAGTTACAAAAATAAAAAATGAGTTAGATTTTTAAATAGTATAAAAATAAGGAGGAAAACAAATGGCATTTGAAGGACTATCTTCAAGGCTTCAAGATATAACAAAAAAAATAAAGGGCGAGGCAAGAATTACAGAAAATAACATGAAAGATATGCTAAGAGAAGTAAAACTTGCATTATTAGAAGCAGATGTTAATTACAAGATTGTAAAAGACTTTATATCATCTGTTCAGGAAAAAGCACTTGGACAAGATGTAATGAGAGCCTTAAAACCTGGAGAACAAGTTGTTAAAATAGTTAGGGATGAACTTGTAGAACTACTTGGTGGAACAGATAGCAAAATAAATATATCGCCTAATCCACCAACTATTATAATGTTAATCGGACTTCAGGGTTCTGGTAAAACAACAACTGCTGGTAAACTTGCAAACAATTTAAGAAAAGAAGGAAAAAAACCTCTTTTAGTTGCTTGTGACGTATATAGACCTGCAGCCATAAAACAATTACAAGTTGTTGGAGCAAATTTAAATATTCCAGTATATAGTGAAGAAGGATCTAATGATGTAGTTGGCATTGCAAAGCGAGCTTTAAATACAGCTATGTCAAAACTAAATGATGTTGTAATAATAGATACAGCAGGTAGACTTCAAATAGATGAAATTCTTATGGAAGAACTTCAAAATATAAGGAAAACCATAAAACCTCATGAAATACTACTTGTAGTAGATGCAATGACAGGTCAAGAGGCTGTAAATGTAGCTCAGAGCTTTAATGAAAAAGTTGGCATAGATGGAGTAATACTTACAAAATTAGATGGAGATACCCGTGGTGGTGCTGCTCTTTCTGTAAAAAAAGTAACAGGAAAACCTATTAAATTTATAGGTGTTGGTGAAAAGCTAAATGAACTTGAAGTATTTCACCCAGATAGAATGGCATCAAGAATTTTAGGAATGGGAGATGTCTTATCAATTGTAGAAAAGGCAGAAGAAGCATTAGATATAGAAGAGGCAGAAAAATTAGAAAAACAATTGCAAAAAAACAAATTTGACTTAGATGACTATCTAACGCAATTGAGACAAATTAATAAAATGGGTTCAATTTCATCTATTTTAAAAATGCTTCCAGGAGCAAATAAATTAAAAGATGTTAAAGTAGATGAAAAAGAATTTATAAGAATAGAAGCAATAATTACATCAATGACTGTAAAAGAAAGAAAAAATCCTGGTATCCTTAATGCAAGTAGAAGAAAGCGTATCGCAAAAGGAAGTGGAACAGCAGTACATAATGTAAATAAACTCATAGATTCTTTTGAAATGACTCAAAAAATGATGAAACAAATGAAATCAAAAGGTGGAATGAGAAAAATTATGAAAAACTTTAAATTAGATCAAATGGATGAATTTAAAGATTTGATGTAAATTTAATTAAATTAGTTATTAAATTTTAAAAATATAATTTCGATGCATACAATTTTATTTAACTTAAAAGCGGCATCATTTGCAGGAGGTGAAAAAAATGGTAAAAATAAGATTACAAAGAGAAGGTAAGAAAAAAGCTCCTTTCTATCATATAGTAGTTGCTGATTCAAGAAGCCCAAGAGATGGAAGAATAATAGAACAAATAGGTACTTATGACCCAATGACTGAACCATCTACAATAAAATTAGATATTGATAAAGTAAATACATGGATAAAAAATGGAGCTAAACCTACAGATACAGTAAAAAAACTTATTGAAGTAGCATCAAAATAATTTATGTTGAAAATTTCAAAAATGAAAGGATAGTAACATGAAAGAAATTCTAGAAACAATAATTACAAATTTAGTAGATAAAAAAGATGCAGTAGAAGTGAAAGAAATTGAAGACACAAAATCAGTTGCTTTTGAAGTTAAAGTAGATGAAAGCGATATGGGAAAAGTTATTGGAAAACAAGGGAAAATTGCAAAATCAATAAGAATAGTAATGAAGGCAGTTGCAGCTAAAGAACATAAAAAATCATCTGTTGAATTCATTTAGATAGGTTGATTAAAAATGAAAGAAAAATTAGAAGTTGGTCAAATAGTAAATACATTTGGAATAAATGGATTTGTAAAAGTTTATCCATATGTAAATGATATTAAAAGATTTGATGATTTAAACAAAATATATATTAAACTAAGAAAAGAAGAAGTAGAATTAGAAATAGAAGAAGTAAAATATCAAAAAAATATGGTATTATTAAAACTTAAAGGAATTAATACAATTGAAGAAGCTGAAAAACTAAGAAATGCTTATATTGAAATAGATAGAAAAGATGCAATTCCTTTAAAAAAAGATGAGTATTTTATTGCTGATTTACTTGGATTAGAAGTATTTACAGATACAGGTGAAAAACTTGGGATTTTAGATGATATATATAATAATGGTAGTTCTGATATTTTTGTTGTAAAAAATGAACTAGGAAAACAATTCTTATTACCATATATAGATGAGGTAATAAAGAATATAGACTTAAATCTTGGAAAAATAATAGTTCATTTAATAGACGGGTTAATATAAATGGAGGATAAGATGAAATTTTTTTGCTTAACTCTTTTTCCTGAAATGTTTGAACCTTTAAATTCAAGTATTATAGGAAGAGCAAAAGAAAAAAATCTAATTGAAATTAATTTAATAAATATTAGAGATTTTTCTAAAGATAAACACAAAAAAGTAGATGATACTCCATATGGTGGTGGAGCAGGAATGATAATGAAACCTGATGTAGTATATGATGCTTATAAATCTATTAAAGAAAAAAATAAAAAAGTAATATACATGTCACCACAAGGAAAAAGATTAAATCAGGAAAAAGTAAAAGAACTTTCAAATGAAGAGAATTTAGTGATTTTATGTGGACATTATGAGGGAATAGACCAAAGGGTTATTGATAAAATAGTAGATGAAGAAATTTCTATTGGAGATTATGTTTTAACAGGAGGAGAGCTTCCAGCAATGGTATTAATTGATGCAGTTTCAAGATATAAAGATGGAGTTATCTCTAAAGATTCTATAGAAGAGGAATCATTTACAAGTGGGATGTTAGAATATCCACAATATACAAGACCAGAAGTATTCGAAGACATAAAAGTCCCAGAAATATTACTATCACGGAAATCATCAAAAAATAGATGAGTGGAGAAAAGAGGAATCTATAAAAATAACCACTTTAAAAAGACCAGATTTATTAAAAAAATGATATTTAATCTATAGTCTAAGAAGTACTTAGCGACTATAGAAATTTTAAGGAGGATTTAGAAATGGATATTATAAAATCTATTGAACATGAACAATTAAAAACTAAAATTCCAGAATTAAAAGTAGGAAATACAGTTAAAGTTCATGCAAGAATTAAGGAAGGAAACAAAGAAAGAATCCAAATCTTTGAAGGAATAATTATAAAAGTTCAAGGATCTGGAGTTAACAAAACTTTTACAGTAAGAAAAATTTCTTATGGTGTAGGTGTTGAAAAAACATTTTTAGTACATTCACCATTAGTTGAAAAAGTTGAACTTGTAAGAGTTGGTAAAGCAAGAAGAGCTAAATTATTCTATTTAAGAGATAGAATAGGTAAAGCAGCTAAAACTAAGGAAATAGCTGGAGCAAGAATTGAAGATAGAGAAATAGTTATTAAAGGGGCTGAAGTTCCTGTTGAAGGTGAAGCTGAAACTGAAGAAGTAGTTGAATCAGTTGCAGAAGTTAAGGAAACTGAACCAGAAGTAACTGAAGAAGTAGCTACAAAACCTACTGAAACAAAAGTAGAAGAAAAAGCTGAAGAAGTAGTTTCAGAACCAGCTGAAGAAGCTAAAACTGAAAAAGTTGAAGCTAAGAAAGAAGAAAAAGAAGAAGATTCTAAAAAAGCTTAAAGTTATTTAGGAGAAAATTATAATGAGAATTAGATACAAAAAATGGGCAAGACCAGAACTTGAAGCAAGTCCTTTTTATGTAGATAATCCAGAAGATGAAAGAGGCAAATGGAAAGAACTTTTTAAAAGTCCTAATTTGCCTCTTCATTTAGAATTAGGATGTGGTAAGGGAAATTTTATTGCAAACTTAGGAAACTTAAAAAGTGATACAAATTTTTTAGCTATAGATTTGGTAGATAGTATGTTGGGACTTGCTAAAAGGAATATAGAAAAGGTTTATAATGAAAATAAAAAAGAAATTAATAATATTATTTTAACTAGATTTAATATAGAAAGAATTAATTTAATATTATCTAAAGAAGATATAATAGAAAGAATATATATAAATTTTTGCAACCCATGGCCTAAAGGTCAGCATCATAAAAGAAGATTAACCCATTCAAGACAACTTGAAAAATATAAAGAATTTTTAAAAGAAGATGGAGAGATATTTTTTAAAACAGATGATGTTACTTTATACTTAGAAAGTTTAAATTATTTTAAAAGAAGCGGATTTGAAATTGTAAAAAATACAGAAGATTTACATAGTGAGAAGGATTTCTGGAAAGTAATTCCTAATATAGAAACAGAACATGAAAAAATGTTTTCAAGTGAGGGAATTAAAATTAAAGCTATAATAGCGAAAATATGAAAAGGAGAAAATTATGTCATTTTCAAAAGAAGTAAAAGAAGAATTAAGTAAATTAAGTAATTTAGCAAATAAAAAAGAGGTATTATATGAATTTTGGGGTTACCTTAAAAGCAATAATATCTCAGAAGGAAAAAATATAATAAAATTTTCTACAGAAAATGACTATAATATTGATAGATATGCTAAATTAATTAGAAATTTAAATATAAATGACTTTAATATAGAGTTTTCTCGGAAAATTATTTTCAATTAAGATAAAAAAATCTGATTTAAAAGATATACCAGAACTAAATTATGAGAATCAAAATGTAGATTACATTAAGGCATTTATGAGAGGATTGTTTATGGGATCTGGTTCTATAAATGATCCTAAAAGAAGTTATAAATTGGAATGTTCTATAAAAGAAACAAAAGATGCAATAAAAATTATAGATATTATGAACCAATATGATTTTTCTTTTAAACAAAGATTAAATACAATTTATATAATGGAAGGTGAAGAGATTTCAGAATTTTTAGCTTTTATAGGAGCTGGAAAATCTGTACTTAAGTTTGAAGAAATAAGAGTTCAAAGACATATGAACAATAAAGTAAATAGATTAGTTAATTGTGAATCGGCAAATTTAAATAAAATTTTAAATGCTTCTATTGAACAAGTCAATGCTATAAGAAAACTAAAACAAGATAAATCTTTTGAAAAATTAGATGATAACTTAAAAGAAATTGCGGAATTAAGACTAGAATTTCCTGATATTTCTTTAGTAGAATTAGGACAAAAATTAAAAAAACCAATAGGAAAATCAGGTGTTAATTACAGATTAAATAAAATCATAAAACTTGCAGAAAATAAATAAAAGAAAGGACTTTTAATGAAAAAAATAGGAGTTTATATACATATTCCATTTTGCATAAAAAAATGTTTTTATTGTGATTTTTTATCTTTTCCTAATAAAGAAAATTTATATGAAAAATATATTAATTGCTTACTAAAAGAAATAAAATATTTTTTTGAATGCAATAAAGAGCTACAAATTAAAACAATTTATATTGGTGGTGGAACACCATCTAGTATAGATTCAAAATACATAAAAAACATAATGGAAACTTTAAATAAAGAAAATTTAGAAGAAGCAACTATTGAAGTGAATCCTGGGACAATTAATTTAGAAAAAATAAAAACTTATAAAGATATAGGAATAAATAGACTAAGTATAGGACTTCAAGAAACTAACAATACTATTTTAAAGCAAATTGGAAGAATACATACATATGAAGATTTTTTAAGCACATATAATTTAGCACAAGAAGTGGGATTTAATAATATTAATGTGGATTTAATGATCGGACTTCCAAATCAAAAAGTTCAAAATATTAAAAATTCTTTAGAACAAATAATTAAATTAGAACCTAAACATGTTTCTGTATATTCTTTAATTGTAGAAGAAAATACAAAATTAGAAAGCATGATAAAAGAAGGAGTATTAAAACTACCTGATGAAGAATTAGAAAGGTATATGTATAAATATGTTAAAAACTTTTTAGAATTAAAAGGATATAATCATTATGAGATATCTAATTTTTCTAAAAAAGGATATGAATCTAAACATAATTTGGATTGTTGGAATCAAGAAGAATATATTGGATTTGGACTTGGTGCTCATTCTTATTTAGATAATATACGTTTTTCAAATACGGAAAATTTGGAAGAATATATTAAAAATATAGAAAATAATGATTATGATAAAAATAAAATTATACAAGAAAAACAAAATGAGTATAGCAAGAAACAAGAATATATGCTACTTGGATTAAGAAAAATTGATGGAATTTCTATTAAAGATTTTAAAAATAAATTCGGAGAAAATCCTATTTTTATTTTTAGGAGTGAATTAAATAAACTTGTAACAGAAAATTTATTAGAAGTTAATTCTGATTATATTAAATTAACAGAAAAAGGACTTGATTTAGCAAATTTAGTATGGGAAGAATTTATATAAAAAAACACATTTCAAAAAATTATTTTTATAATTTAAGAAATGTGTTTATTTTTATTATTATATGGGTTAGATAGTCCGGTCAGACCTACTATATAATCAATAGAAGTGTTATAGTATTTTGCTAAAGTTATTAAATGTTGTATTGGTATTGTTCTTTTGCCGCTTTCATAATCAGAGTAATATTGCTGCGAAATACCAAGAAGATGTGCTATATCTTTTTGATATTTATCATTATCTTCTCTTAAATCTTTTAATCTTTTAAATTTCATAAATGCCTCCAAAAATTATACAATAAGCATATGTTAATTCTAATAATGTAATTGTAACAAAAAAACATAAGAGTAAGGCATCGCACATAATAAATTATGTATATATTACAAGATTATTTCACCATTGTTACGTTTTTATTAATTTTTTTTTATTTAGCTTGAAAAAGGAGTTATATAGTTTATAATTAAATATACATAATAAATTATGTATAAAATATAAGGAGGATAAAATGAAAAAAACAGAGGAAAAAGGTATAACATTAATAGCATTAGTAGTAACAATAATAGTATTATTAATATTAGCAGGAATATCAATAATGATGTTAACAGGGCAAAATGGAATATTAATAAGAGCACAAGAAGCAGGAACAAATACAGCACATGCAGAAGTATATGAGACATTAAACTTAGAAACAGCAGAATATATGACAGAATCAAGAATAGGAGAATATGGAGGCACATTAATAGATTATCTAAAGGATGAGAAAAACTATATTAAAACAATGGAAGGAATAGAAGGATATATAATAGATATAGAGGAACTAACAGGAGGAAAAGGAAAATATGGAAATGGGACAGATGGAAAAAATGATGTATATAAACTAGAAGAAATAGAAGGAACTTCAAAAGATAAAACATATAATGTAGTTTATTATGAAAAAGAAGGAACAGAAGGAATAATATTAGGAAAATTACAAGATGGAGAAGAAAGTATAGGACATTCAACAGAAGAAACAACAATAAAAGAAAAAGTAAAAGATGCATACTATTTAGAGGGAGACTATAATGAATCAACTAAACAAATTGATAACATAAAATTATATGTACTTCCTAGTGAGATGGCAAAAAAAGTAGTAGAAGAATACCCAGAGGAATTTACAATGACAGATGAGGAGTTAGTATTAAGAGACGAAGTGGAAAGGGGAAATACAACTGCAAGCACATTTAAAGAATATATGGAAGAATTATATAATCAAGAAAAATTTACTACAGCAAAAGAATTTTGTATGAAACATTGGGGATATTCAGAAGATGAATATAATGATTACATACAAAATTTAAAAAATTATTTAGTTACAATAACAAATTCAGTAACAGGAGAAAAAATATACTATTTTGATTACAAAAGCATAGATGAGGGGCCTGGTTTAGTAACTGATTTAACAAGTCCAAAAGAGTTATGCAATAATGTTGAAGAAATGGGAGAATATGGTGAAATTGAAATAAAAGTAGAAGATAAAATAATAGGAAAATTTAGTATAAATATTGATCAATATGAAATTATAGAAAGCTTTTTACCAGGACCGAATTATGAAGAATGGGGAACTACTGACCTGGGTGCAGTAATTTACGATATTAAAAATAAAAATATATTAACAATAGATAGTGGAACTTATGAAAGTTACGAAGGAACAACTGAATTTGATAAATCATCAAACTGGATTAATGAAATAGTTGAAGGGGAAGGTGATTTTTATAGCAATTTATCATCTTCAGGTGGAGGATTTATAAAACTCACATTAAAAAGTGAAAATAAAATAGTTACAGGATATGTTATGATTTACAAAAACGGAAGTTAGACTTATAATTAAATAATAAATATGTTACTATAGTATAAAAATAAAAAATATTGCTAATAAGATGCCATTATTATTTGAATAATATCAGATAATAATGGTATTATTTTAAGTTTTAAAAGTAAAATATGATATTGCTATATACATTAAAATTGACAAAAAGGCAAAAAAAGTGTAAAATAGGAAGGTATTTATAAAGTAGGAGGATTTTTTTATGGCAAGTGTAGAAGAATTAATGAAGGCAAGAAGAGAAAAGTTAGAAAAAATAAAAGAATATGGTATAAATCCACATCCTGAAAGATATGAAACAACATGTGAAATAGGAGAAAGTAGAAAATTAGAAGATGGAACAAAGGATATAAAAATAGCAGGAAGAATAATGTCAAAGAGAAAAATGGGAAAAATTTCATTTTTAGATTTAAGTGATATAACAGGACATATTCAGCTTGTAATAAAAAGAGATGATTTAGGTGAAGAAGAATATAAAAAATTCCATGAAATAACAGATATAGGAGATTTCGTGGGAGTAAAAGGAGACATATTTACAACTGAAGCAGGAGAAAAGAGTGTACAAGTATATAGTTATATGTTTTTAGGAAAAGCTTTAAGACCACTTCCTGAAAAATATCATGGATTAGTTAATCAAGAAGCAATATATAGAGAAAGACACCTTGACTTAATAATGAATGAAGATGCAAAAAAGAAGTTTTTATTAAGATCAAAAGTAGTAAGATTACTTCGTGAATTTTTAGACAACCATGGCTTTATAGAAGTGGACACACCAGCCCTTCAAAATACTGCATCTGGTGCAACTGCAAAACCATTTGTTGCTCATCATAATGCATTAGGTACAGATGTATTTTTAAGAATATCACCAGAATTAACATTGAAAAAATTAATAATAGGTGGATTTAATAATATATATGAAGTTGCAAGAGACTTTAGAAATGAAGGAATGGATGCAAACCACTTACAAGATTTTACTATGGTAGAAGGATATAGTGCTTATTGGAATTATGAAGATAATATGAAGTTTTTAAAAGAAATGACATTATACATTTTAAGCAATGCTTATGATGGAAACTTAAATATCCAAATAGGTGATAAATTAATAGACTTTGGTGGAGAGTGGCCTGTTGTTACATTTAGAGAACTTATTTTAAAAGATTGTGGAATTGATATAGATAAATTTGAAACAGCAAAAGATTTACTTGCTGAAATAAGAAATAGAAAAATAGAATTAGAAGCAGAAAATATAGAAGAATTAGGTAGGGGAAATTTAATAGATCAACTTTATAAAAAAGTAAGTAGACCAAAAATAATTAAACCAACATACTTAATTGCACACCCAATTGATTTATCACCACTTGCTAGAAGTAATGATAATAATCCAAATTTAACAGATAGATTCCAATTAATAGTAAATGGACAAGAAATAATTAATGGATATTCAGAGCTTGTAGATAGTGAAGAACAAGAAAAAAGATTAATTGCACAAAGTGAGTTAAAAGCACAAGGTGATGAAGAAGCTATGTCAATTGATCATGAATATATAAGAGCAATGGAATATGGTATGCCACCAATTTCTGGATGGGGACTTGGAATAGATAGATTTGTACAATTCTTAACAAGCAGCCCTAATATTAGAGATGTAGTATTATATCCACTTATGAGACCAAGAGACTGGTCAGCTGAAGAAAACGAAGAAAACGAAGAAGAATAAAATAAAAAAATATGTATTTTATAGAAATATAAAATACATATTTTTTTTATTGTATATATACTACCGGCTATGCCGGTAGTAAAGAAGGCTTTAGCTATGTAATAGACAAAACTCCATTCATGATATAAAATCAATATGATTCGACACATAAAGAAATTATAAAATGAAGGGAGTTTTGGATTATGAATAGTAT
>CANRPS010000037.1 GCA_947632585.1 uncultured Clostridia bacterium | reverse complement strand
TGGTTTTTCTCCGTTAATCAATACTTCTCCACTTGTTGGAGTTAATAAATCATTCATAAGTTTTATAAGAGTAGTTTTTCCCATTCCATTTTTTCCAAGCAACCCTATAATCTTTCCTTTTGGAAGGCTCAAATTAATATTGTTTAGAACTTGTTTATTATCAAATTCTTTACACAAATTATTACACTTAACTAATTCCATTTTTACCTCCTAATTCTTGCAAGTATTTTATTGCCTCATCATAGGATATACCTATATCATTCATACTATTAAGATAATTATTTACTTTTTCCTTAGCCAATTCTTTTTTTACTTTTTCAATTAGAGTTTCATCTTCTGTTACATATTTTCCATTTGTTCTTTCTGTATAAATTAATTTTTCATTTTCTAATTCTACTAATGCTTTTTGCATTGTATTTGGATTAACCTTCATAGTAAGTGCTAGCTCTCTTACAGAAGGAATTTTTTGTCCTTTTTGAAATTTACCAGAAACTATTTGAGTTCTTATTATTTCAACTAATTGAATATAAATTGGTCTTTCATTATCAAAAATATAATCCACAATTATCTCCTTTCATCATTGTATTACTTGCATAATACAATTATACTATTTTGCTTTTATGTTGTCAAGACTTTTTTATAAATTTTTTCTATTATATAAAAAAGCAAGTGATTGCAAATATTCACTTGCTTTTTAATTTCATTAAATTTTTATATAATTTGACAAATATAAAAAATACGTATATAATAAAGATAGAAAGTAAGTAGCCACAGACAATGTACGTTACCTAAAATATTTTGGTAAACACCACATAGCTTCAGCCAAGCGAAAATGTGGTGTTTTTTATTTTATTTGACTATTAACCCATTGTATGTAAATAATACATAGCAAGGCTAAATTTATTGTTATTGAAATTATTAAACCTATTACTAGGAATGCAAAAATCTCTAACATAGCCCCACCTCCTTACTCTTGATTAGAAATCAAGGTAGAAGGTAACACACACACCTGCTTTAACTTACTTTCTATTTCGACTACTATATTATATTTTTTTATATTTTTCAAGAGTAAAACATTATTTTAAACAAAAATTACTATTTATTTTACTAATGTAAATTGTAATTTATTCTCTAATAATTTTTTAATATTATTTTTTTTAGAATAATTTATTAAATTCTTCTATAGCTTTTTCTTTTATTTGATTAGATGTTCTAACATTTGGATATGTAGTTATATATATATCTTTTATCTTAATATTAATATTTCCTGGTGATACAGAAAATTCTCCTTTATTTCGATGATAGTTATTTATTATTTTCGTTTCTTTATTCCAGTTTTCTGCATATTCCAAATAGTCTACTATATAATCTATCGAATGTAGTAATTCATCATAATTTTCTATTTCAATGTATATTTTATAATTTAATAGTCCTTTTGATAATCCTTCATTTTCTTCGATATGTTCATCTGTTTTAAAATATTTTTTCTCATCACTTTTCCAATTTTCAAATAAATATTTTTCGAAATTTGCATCAAAGTCATCCATAGTCTTACCATAGTTCTTCACTACTTTAAATTTTACATCTGGTAATTTTTTCATTTCAAAGTAAAATGTTCCATTCTTATTTTTATATCCTGGTGCTTCAACTACATCTTTCGAAATTAATTTTACTTTACAAAAATTTCTTGTTTCAATATCTTTTCTTACATCAACATAAAATGAATTTTTCATATTTGAAAAAGCAATATTTATAATTGTAATAAAAATAAAAATAAGTATTATAAGTACAACAATCCATCCTATTTTTAATGTTTTTCCGACAACATTTAATTTATGAGTCCAACTATCAAGTTTAGATTTTTCTTTTTCCATATCTGTTATATCTATTCCATAGGTTGCTTTTTTACTTTCATTTATTTCATTCCACTTTTCTAGTTCAGCCCAGTCTTTTTTATTTTTCATATTAGGCTCCTTTACAAATTACTAATCTCTTTCAATTGTATTTATATATTTACTTAAAGCTAATGGCATATATCTTTGACTCCTAATTGCATTTACTCCAAATTCTTTTAATCTACTAAATGATAGCTTTCCTTTTTCATATCTTGTAATTAAATCTATTTTCATAGCTTTTTTAATTTTTATATTTTTATCTTTATATTTGTAAGGAATATTTGCTTCTATTACTTTAAGTTTATACATAATTGATGAATAAGGATTTCCAACATATAAATAAACAATATCATTTACTTTAATATCTGCATTTTGTTTCCACATAATTGTATTACTTTCTTTTAGTGCTTTTTCTATATCAAAATATTTTGGATTTGCAGGTACTATCCACTCATTTTTTGCACTATTTTTATTTGTAATTGTATATGAATAACTTTTTTCAATTAAATTCATTATAATTTCATCTGATATAGTATTATCTAATATAATTGTAATCCAACTTTTCTTATTCATGTGATATGCTTTATAAAATCCATCTTGTTTTAGTAAATCTTCTACTTCTTCTGGTTCTAGTTTTATATCAATTATTTCAATTTCATCATTAGACTTTTCACCTAATTTACTTTTATCAATATTCATTATTATGCCATACCATTTTTTACTATCTTTATTTCTAAAAGTTGCATATCCTGGAAACTTCTCCCATTCAAACTCCGGTTCATCTCCATATTTTTCTTTTATTTCTTTTGTAATTCTATTTGACTGCTCATATATAAAAGGTTCTCTAATAAAACAATTATTTCTTATATCTTTTAATAAATTTATAAATTCTTCTCTAATTTGTCCTACAAAAGAACCTGTACTATCTTCTATACGAAAATTAGTATATTCATCTTGAAAAGCTAAATCATAAACTTTACCTCTAACTACTCCATTATTATCTACTTTAATATCTACTCTAAAATTATCATCCATAATATTTTTTGAATATTTATATAAAGATTTATCTTTTTTAAATCCATATTTAGATATTTTATCAAAATCAATTTTTGTCTTTCTAAATAATTCTTCTTCAATAGTCATTTTTATTCTCCCTATAAATCACTATCATAATTTAGATTATATTTCTTAAAAATTTTCTTCCATAACTTTATGTACTTTTTCTTTTAATTTTTCTATTTTATCTTTTTCATATTCATCTTTATATGTTATTGGTTTTAGTATTTTTAGAGTTACATCTTTTTTCTTTTTAAAATATTTTCTTATACCTTTTGGATTTCTAAATGTAATAATTATAGGAATAACAGGAACATTATTTCTTATAGCAAAATTAAATGCTCCATTTTTAAAATTTCTTATTTTTTCATAGTAAGGCCATAATGCTTTTTCTGGATAAAAATGTATAATTTTACCCTCTTGTAAACCTTCATCTAATTGTTTTATAAAATGTTCTTTATTGCTCATTTTAGTAGGAATTGGTATTGCTCTTAATAATTTAATTAATTTCCTTACAAAAGGAATTTCAAAACTTCCCTTTCTTGTTGTAAAATATACTTTTTTAAATCCAAAAGCTAGTCCTATCATTGAACAATCTAAAACTAAAACATGATTAGATACACTTATTGCTCCTGTCTGTAAATTTTTAATGTTCTCTCTTCCTTCTATTTTTAAGTCATATAATATTTTATTTAAAATTGTCACAACAGGAAAAGCTATTCCATAATATACTAAATTAGAAAAAAGCGAAAAAAATTTTTCATTTTTTATATATTCATAATTTTCATCTATATCTAGTTTTAATGGTTCGTACATATGAATAATATCTTCATTTTCATCTAACATAAGCTTTTCTATATCTTCTTCTATTATTTCTTCTTTCACTATTTTTTACCCCTATTTAATTCCTTTAAAACAATTTCTGTTATTTTTTCACAAGTATCTCCAATTATATATTTTTTCTGATTTTCAACAATTTCTTTTTGTAAGTTTTTATTTTCTATTATTTTTTTTGTATTACTTATTACTTGCTCTATATTCTCACACTTTATTGACATTTGTCTTTTTTCAAAAAAATTTGCATTATCATTTTCACAACCTGGTATTGGCATGATATGAATAAGTGGTTTTCTCATTGTTGCAATTTCAGTTGTTGTAAGACCTCCTGGTTTACTTAATATTACTTCACTTATTTTCATATATTTACCTAATTTATTTGTATATGGAAGTACTACAATTCTATCATTATCTTTGTATTCATTATTCAAAAAATCGAATAATTTATTATTATTACCACAAGAAATAATAAAAGTATAGTCTTTTATGTTCTCTAACAATCTTTTAGCAATTTCTTTTACATTTCCGAAACCCATGCTTCCATTTAAAATTAAAATATATTTTTTATTTAAATCTAAACCTAGTTTGGCTTTTAATTTTTGTTCATCATAATCATTTTTTCTATATTGTTTTCCAACAGGTATACCAAGTGGTAATAATTTTTGTTTTTTCATTCCTTTTTGTATAAAATCCGCTTCCAATTCTTTACTTGGAATAACAAAATAATCTGGATTAGTTTCTTCCCAAAAAGGTATACTCACATAATCTGTAGCAACTTGCATATAATGAATATGATGTTCTTTTTTTATTGCAGTTAATGCTTGAGCAGCAAATAAATGAGTAGTTATTATAAATGCATATTGATTTTCTTTGATATATGAATAAAGATTTTTTTTATTCAAACTATTTAAAAAATATACAGGAGACCTTAATTTTGTCTTCTCATAAATAGTTCCTAAATGATATACTCTTTTAAATACTCCTCCATTTTTATTTGTCGATTTTATATATAAATTATTAACTCCATCTTTTAGTTTTGAATTGATAATTTCTAAATACTCTTTAAAATCTGTTTGTATTCCTCTTGATAATAATTCTTCTTGTATTGCTTTTGCAGCAGTATTATGACCTCCTCCTGTACCACATGATAAGATTAAAACTTTTTTACTATTATTATTTAATTCTAATTCTTCAACTAATTTATCGTAAAAGCATCCTAATCTTCCTATATATCCAGGATTCCAGGGTTTATTTCTACCAAAATAATGAATAATAATCGTATTTTTACAAATCCATTTCATTCCTATTTTTGATTTAGGATTATTTAAATTATAATAGTTTAAATTTCTATCTCCTAAATTATATTTCAAATCATCTACTATTTTTATTTTATTTCCATATATAGTACTAATAATATCTTGATCAGGTAACATTAATTTTTTCTTGTTTTTCTCTATGAATTCAATTATTTCTTTTTCAATTTTTATTTTCCTTAGCTCCTTTAAATTCATTAAAAGAACTCCTGTATTTATATATGGTATATCTTTTTCTATTCCCAATCTTATTTCATTAAATTTATGTAATACTTTTCTTATATGAGTTGTTGCTATAAAGTAATTTCCTTCAAAATCCATATTATATAGCTCATTTAATTTATTAATAACTAATGTATCTGAGTCTAAATACAAGATTCTCTCCAAATCACTTGGTAAATATTTTGCTGCAAAAACTCTAAAATAAATTTCAAGTGGATACCTTTGTTCATATATTGGGAATTTACTAATTTCTGTTTCATCAATTTTTATATCATTTATATTAAATTTTTCTAAATCTAATCTATTTTTTATTTCATCTAAATTCTTTTCATTTAAGTCCCTATTTAAAATATATATATTAAACTTTTCATTTCTATTCGACTTTTGTATGGAGTTTAATAAAATATTTAATTGTTTTGTATATTTAGCATTAATTGTTACTAAAATATTCATTTTATCCCTCTTATTTTATTTATAACTTCTATTTTTTCTTGTTAAAGTATACCAAAAAAGCAAGTGGTTGTAAAGTTAAATCACTTGCTTTAGGTTACCTTTTATTGTTTTCATCTTATATCAAATTATCTATATTTTTTCTTTTTTGTCTTTAACTATAAATCTATCTAAAAATGCTAAAATTGCAGGTAATAAAGTTAAAATTAAAACTGTAGAACATATTGTTCCTTCTGATATTGTTTTACATATTTTTGCAGTAATTGCAGATGCAAAATTTGCAATTACAAGAGTTACAATAATAAGAATAGAGCTTGATGTTAATATTGTGTGTATTGATTTATTGTATGAATCTATAATAGATTCTTTTATTCCTTCATCTTTTCTATGTTCTAGGTAATATGAAGTATATAAAATTGCATAATCTATAGTTGCTCCCATTAATATACTTTGAACAATTAAGATTGCTATAAAGTAAACATTTTCCCCTACAATTGATAATATTCCCATTGTTAAATAAACTGCTGTCTGTATTGTAAGAACTAATACTCCTGGAATAAGGAAAGATTTAAATGTAACTGCAACTACAATAAATATTGCTATCATTGTTATTATAGTCATAAAGTTTAGCTCATTATGAAATGTTTTACTTATCTCATAAGCCATAGGTGAATCACCTATTACATAAAAATCTTTTAAATTATTACCTAACATATCTTTTAAGCTTTGTATAAAATCAAATGTTTCTTTTGATTCCCCATCAAATTTTGTATTTAATACAACTCTTGAATACTCTTTTCCTATTAATAATTCTTTCGCGTCTTTAATAGTAGTTTTAGCTTCTATTATATCATTTTTCATATCATCATCTATAAAATCCTTAAATCTTTCATCTTGTAAAATATTTTCATTTAAGAATCTTACAAATTCTTCTACTGTCATTTTCCATGTATCATTATACTCTTTATCACTTCCATAATAAGTATATAAAACTTTTATTGTATTTTTTTCTACTTCATTACTTAATTTACTTATAACTGCTAAAATCTCATCAGAAGTATATTTTACATTTTTTAGAGAATTCTCCATAATTCCATTTATAGTATTTAATTTTGATATTTTTTCTTCATCAAAACTATTTTTATATTCTTCATTTGTAATTACATCATTTAATAGAAAACTTACAAATTCTCTTAATGATAAACTTAAATTCGTGTTTACATATTTAAAACTATATAATCCATAAAGTAGATTTACATTTTCTTCATCTATATTTAATAAAGAAGATATTTCTTTATTACTATATTTTTTATTATCAATAACTCCATTTATAACAGAGTTTAGTAATTTTAAATCATTAATAGTATCATTTTCTATTGAATTTGCAAGAAGTTCATCATTTTTGTGATTTAATACAAATTCTACAAATTCTTTTGGATTTAATTCTGTATTATTTTTTTCTACTCCATATAATGTAAATATATTTTTTGTAGTAGTTTCATCTATTCCTATAATATTTGATATTTCGCTAGATGAATAACTTGTATTATTTATACTACTTGTCATTATAGTAAATAGTAAATTAAGTTTATTTAAAGTTGGTTCATCAATACTATTTTTAATGTTTTCATTTTCTTTATTTTCTAAAATTAGTTTAACTAGTTTTTCAGGAGTAGAAGTCCAATTTTTAGTATTTCCTACATTATAATCAACTAGCACATATATTTTATTTACTTCATTTATATTCATATTTAAATTTTTTGCTAATTCATTTGATGTATAAGCCATTTTATTTTCTGCTAAACTATCATCTATTACAAGTTTTAAAAGTTTTATATTATTTAAAGTATTTTCATCTAATGGCAAGTTTTCTATGTTTAAAACTATATTTACAAATTCTTGAGTAGTTAATTTATAATCATCTTGAAGTCCTGAATATAAATATATATTATCTACTAATCCATTTCCAAATGGACTAAATATTGTATTTAGTTCTTGTTTATTAAATTTTGTTCCATTTATATTATTTTGATTTTTAGCAAAAATAGAGATACTTTCTAATTTACTTATATCTACTCCATCTAAATACTTAGTATTATTTTTTATTGTAACTACATTTTGGATAAAATCAGATATACTTAATTTAGTTTTACTTTCTTCATTAATATATTTTAAAAGTAAAATTTGATTTATTTTCTCTTCATCTATTCCAAATAAATTAGATAATTCTTTTGCTGTCATATTTTTGTTTATTATATCTAAATTACTAAATGTATCTATTAATTTAAGATTTTGTATCATTTGCTCATTAAGACTACTAGAATATTCAGGTTTTTTTGATACATCATTTAACATAAACTCTGTAAATTCTCTAATTGTCATTTTTATATTAGATGAATTAACTAAATTATAGTATTTATAAAGTGCATCTACTATATTACTATCAATTTCAAATAAATTTGCTATTTCTTTACTTGTCATTTTCTTTTGTAGAGTTTTTTTGTTTAAAAATTTTGATAAAGTATTTAATTTTTGCTTATCTTTATTATCTATCTTTGTAGAATATTTTTCATTTGTCAAAACATCTTTATTCATAAATTCTATAAACTCATTTAAAGTAATTTTTGTTTCATTATTTTTAGATAAGTAATATGTAAAAATATCATCTACATTTTGTTTATCTATTTCTAAAATTTCAGCTATTTCTTCTGCTGATTTTTTCTTGTTCATATTAGCTTCATTGACAAAATTTTTAAGTCTTGTTATATCTTTTTTGGTTTTATCATCTATTTTTTCATTTGTCTTTTCATTTGAATAACCTTCTGTTTCGATAAAATCTATAAATTCTTCAAATGTCATGGTATTATTTTTTTCAGGGTTATAATAATCATAATATACTATTTTTAGTAAATAATCTTCTATATCAACATCAGAGCCCAAGTCATTTAGTTTAGTCTTTAATTCATCATAAGGTAATTTTTCATTAATTGTATTTCCATAGCCTAATACTTCATCCACTTTTTCATTTTCTTCAATATTATTTAATAATTTTGATATTTTTTCTTCATCTTCATTTTTATATATAATTGCTATTTGATTATTTTCTGTAAATACATTTGTTATTTCATCTGATTTTTTATCTGTATAATCTATTCCTAAATTTCCTTTTAATAAGAAACTTGTGATAAATACTATTAAAAATATAGGAACTGAAATATATCTAATTTTGTAACTAAATTTCCCAAGTTTATTTAGTTTTATGTTTAAAGTTTTCTTTTTGGTTTTTACTATTAATTTATCAAATATTAATATTAAGTCTGGAAGTACAAAGAATATACAGATTAAGCTAAATAATACTCCTTTTGCTAAAACAAATCCTAAATCTTTTCCTATTCTAAATGTCATAAATACTAATGCTAAAAGTCCAACTATTGTTGTAACAGAACTACTTGATATTGCTTTAAATGCTTTATATAATGCTTTTTTCATTGCCTTTACATTATCTTTTTCAGTCTCTTTTTCTTGATCATATCTATTCATTAACATTATTGAATAATCCATTGATAATGCCATCTGTAAAATCGCTGCAATTGAGCTTGTAATATGTGATACATTATTAAATATTATGTTTGTTCCTTTATTTAATACTACTGCCATTAATATTGATGTCAAAAATAAAAATGGTTCTGCATATGATTCACACATTATAATTAAGATAATTAGAGCACAAAAAACTGCAAGTATAACTATTCCTATTGGTAATACCTGAGCATTATTTTCAGATACATCTCCACTTGTGAAAAATTTATAATCTTTATATTTTTCTTCTATTTCATCATATACTTGTTTTGCTGAATTTGAATCTGCCTTATCATCTATAGTTAATACATATAATGTGTAATTATCTTTATTGTATTTATCAGTATTTTCATAATCTACTTCTTTTACTTTGTCTATTTTTTCTAAATCTTCTTTTAAAGTTAGTTTTTCATCTTCTTTTAGATCTTCAAACATCAAATTTAAAGTACTTGTTTCAACATCAGAAAACTCATCTTCCATTATATCCATACCAATTCTTGTGTCTGATGTTTTTGGTAAATATTTTGCAATATCATGATTTATTTTTACTTTGGTTGATAATATTCCTGATATTATTGTAAGAATAACAAATAAGCTTAATATAAAATGTCTTTTGTTTATTATAAAATCAGTGAGTTTTTTCAATGTAAATCCTTCCTTTCTTTTTAGCCGTTTAATATTATACTCTCATTTTTTTATAAAATAAAGTATAAATATATAAAAAGTGTCTAAATTTAGACATTTTTTAAAAAATTATATTTTTCTTTTCTTAAAACTATGTTATAATATTATATATTTATATTTTTTTGTGAAAGGATTTAATAATGAAAGTACAATGTCTAAATTCTTCTTCTATTAAAACTAGAAACTTAATTAAAAAAACTTTTGCTGAACTTATTAACGAAAAAAAAGAATTGAATAAAATTACAGTTACAGAATTAGTTAAAAGAGCAGAACTTACAAGAAGTACATTTTATACACATTATGACAATATTTCTGAAGTGGCAAAAGATTATCAACTTCAAACAATTGAACTTTTATGTAGTGATGACTTAAAACTTAATTCAAAACAAGATATAAAAGATTATTTTAAAAATATTATTGAATGTTTAAAACAAAATGAAGAAACTTATAAATTACTTTTATCTGCAAATGAATCTTTCTTATTTTTAGAAAGTTTAAAAAATATTGCAAGTGATAAAATTTATGATGCTTTAAAAAATGAATATATAGATAAATATTTAAAACTTAATATTTCTTTTCTTATGAATGGTATTTTGATGGAAATTTTAAAGTATTTTAGAAATGAAAGTAATTATTCTTTAGATGAAATATTATTAAATATGACTAATTGGTTTGATAAGATTTTTAATTAAGTAAAAAGGGATCTAATTATTATAAAATTAAATCCCTTTTTATTTTTATTCTTTTTTTAATTCATATATATAATCAACTTCATCACAAACTGTTTGTGAATGAGTTACAATTATAATACATTTATTTTCATCTTTTGCTAGATGTTTAAATATCTTTAAAATTTCTCCTTCTGTTTCTTTATCTAAATTTCCTGTTGGTTCATCTGCTATTATTATTTTTGGATTATATGATAAACTTCTTGCAATTGCAATTCTTTGTTGTTCTCCTCCAGATAATTTTAATATTCTTCTTTTTGCATGATCTTCTGATAAACCTACACTTTCCATTAATTCTAATGCTTTTTGTTTTTTATTTTTTACTTTTACTTTACTTACATCCATTGATAAAATAATATTTTCCATTGCAGTAAATGTTGGAAGCAAATTATAACTTTGAAAAACAATTCCTATATCTGTATTTCTATATTTATCTAAATTCATCTTTTTCAAGTCTTTTCCTTCATAAAGAACTTTTCCTTCTGTACATTTTTCTAAACCTGTTATTAATGATAATAAAGTAGTTTTTCCGCTTCCACTTTTTCCTTTAATAGCATACATTTTTCCTTGTTCAAATTCGTAATTTATATTTTTAAATACATAATCATCTTTTACAGCATCTTTATATCTATAACCCACATTTTCTAATTTTAATATTCCCATAAATTAAGACCTCTCTTTCAATATAGTAAGTGGTGAAAATCTTTGAATACCTATCATAGAAGCTAAACTACTTATAATTGTTAACATTACTCCTATTCCAAGTAATTCTAAAACTACATTAGCATCTACAACAGCTTCCATACTATCTATTTCTTCTACTATAATTGTTCCTCTAAATCCTTCATCCATAGGTCTTTCCATTTTGCCACCTTTTCCAAAATTTTCTTGGATTTCTTGTTGTTCTTGTTTTGTTTCTTCTATTTCATTTTGAAGTAATTTATTTCCAATAGTTTTAGATAAAGATGCTCCTAAAACACACCCTATACTTAACATTATTACACTTACTATTAATAGTTCAAATAAAAACTGCATTGTAAGCTTAAATTTACTTATTCCGATTGTTCTAAATACTCCTATTTCATATTTTCTTTCTCTTATGTTTATCATATTAATTACAAATAAAACTATTGAAGCAATTAGTAATGTTATTATTAAAAATGTTGTACTAAATGTTTTTACATTTTGGATTGATTTTGTTGCATTTTCTAATTCACTTAAATTAGTATTTAATGTATATAATTCATTTAGTCCTTTTTCTTTTAATTCATTTTGGAAGCCTTCTATTGATTCTTCATCTTTTAATATAAATGATGGTGTTATATTTGTAACTAATGAACTATCATCTGTAACTAATTTTTCTATAACTTTACTTCCTGTTATAATCTTATTTGCAGAAGGTAAATACATACTAACTGAATCATCTGTATTAGAATTGTCTTTA
>CANRPS010000036.1 GCA_947632585.1 uncultured Clostridia bacterium | reverse complement strand
GTGCTCCTTCAAGGGCTCGAACCTTGGACCTACCGGTTATGAGCCGGTTGCTCTAACCAACTGAGCTAAAGGAGCAAATTATTACGACATTTTTTAGTATATAATATTTTTAACATTTTGTCAATACAAAAAATAAAAAATAAAAAAATTTTCGCAGAATATTTAATTCTGCGAGATTTTTATAGAATATATAATATCAATAAAGTCATATTTTTTCAACAATTTTCTTAAAAAATTTTGAAAAACTTTTTTTAAAAAAAATTAAACTAAATAAAATACAATTAATGCTACATATATGAAAATATAAAGAATAATTAGTTTTTAAATTTTCGCAGAATTAAATATTCTGCGAAAATTTAAAAGAAGGAGAAAATAAAGAAATGAGACTGAATACAAGAGAAAAAATAAAAAATAAACAAAAAGGTATTACATTAATAGCACTAGTAGTAACAATAATAGTACTATTAATACTAGCAGGAGTATCTATTGCGATGTTAACAGGACAAAATGGAATATTATCACAAGCAAAAAAGGCTAGTGAGGAAACAACTATTTCAAGTGAAAAGGAAGGAATATATATATGTATTGCTTCAGCAGAAATGACAGATATAGGTTATGAAGAATTAACAACAGAAAATTTACAAAATGAGATTGATAAATACTTTGGAAAAAATAATGCATTAGTTCAAAAACAAAAGGAAAAATGTTTTACAATAACATTTAATGAAAGCATGAGAAGTTATAGCATAAACGAAAAGGGAACAATAGAAGAGGTACTTGATTGGGAAAAAATTTTTGAAAATGCTAAAGCTCCTGATGAACAAAATAAAGAAGATGTTATAGGTATTGGAACTGATGGAAAAGCAGTAAATATGGATTTATGGGAATACACATTAATGGAAGATGGAACTTATGGGTTAAATGATGAAAATTCTTTAATGGATGGAGATGAAAAAAATTTAGGGTATGATAATTCAAATGTAGTAAATGGAGAGATTCAAGGCAAAATACCACAATATATAAAGGAAGGCGACGAAGAATTTAAGCCAGTAACTGATTTAAGTTATCTATTTTATAAATCTTCAATTGAGAAACCACCAATTATCCCTTCAACAGTAAAAAACTTGAGAGCAACTTTTAATTCTACCAATATTACAAAAATTCCAGAAATTCCATATGGAGTTGAAAATATGTATGGAACTTTTGCAAATTGCAAGACATTAACAGATGCTAATATTGTAATTCCTGATTCTGTAAAAAACATGTATGGTTCTTTTTTACAATGTTCTTCTTTAATAAATCCTCCAAAATTGGGTGAGGGTGTTGAAAATTTAGAAAGCACATTTAAGGGATGCACTAATTTAGAAAAAACACCAATTATTCCTAAAAGTGTTACAAATATAAGGGGTACTTTTATGGATTGCCCAAACTTAAAAGGAGAATTAATAATAAATGGAAATATTTCAGGAGAAATTTATGAAGGAGATCAAACTAAATATGCTTGGTGTTTAAAAAATGCTGTAACAAATCCCGAAAATGTCTTAAAAGTAAAAGGCAATTGGACACTTCTAAAAGAAAATAAGATTATTAAAAGTACAATTGGAATTAACGAATATAATTCTAATCAAATAATTTTTGAATAAGAATTGATGTAATAAAGTGGAGTAAAACTCCACTTATTTTTTTGAAATATAAATAAAAAAATCGTAATTAAAATTAATATATTTTTATTAATTTTTTTAATTTAACAAAATGGAAAAATAACCAAAAAATAACTGCATTTTTATTGTAAATTTTTCGTAAATACTCTTGAAAAAATCTATATTTATTGTTATGATAAAGAAGATAAAGTATAAAAAGGCAAACAAAAGGAGAATTAAGGAAAAATGATTGAGTTCAGAAATGTTAGTAAAATATATGATACTGGGACAAATGCAGTAAAAAATGCAAATTTTATAATAGAAAAAGGTGAATTTTGTTTCCTAGTAGGTTCATCACGGAAGTGGAAAATCAACACTTATTAAATTAATCTTAAAGGAAGAAGAACCTACATCTGGAAATATTATTATAAATGGCAAAGACACCACATACTTAAAACAAAGTAGGATACCATATTTAAGAAGAAGCATGGGGGTTGTTTTTCAAGATTTCAGACTTTTGCCAGATAAAACAGTATATGATAATGTTGCTTATGCAATGTATATAGTTAGAGCAACAGGAAGACACATTAGAAGACAAGTACCAATGGTATTATCTTTGGTTGGGTTAAGTCAAAAAGCGAAAATGTATCCAAATGAATTATCAGGTGGAGAACAACAAAGAGTAGCCTTAGCAAGGGCTTTAGTAAATAATCCGTCAATGTTAATTGCAGATGAACCAACTGGAAACTTAGATCCAGATACATCTTGGGATATAATGAATCTGTTAAGCGACATAAATATGAGAGGAACAACTGTAGTTGTAGCAACACATGCAAAAGAAATAGTTGATAAAATGAAGAAAAGGGTCATACATATAGAAAACGGCGATATTATAAGAGATGATAAAAAAGGTGGTTATGATGAGATATAATGTACTAACTTATTTAATTGGAGAGGGATTTGCAAATATTTTTAAAAATAAAAAACAGGCTATAACATCATTTATAACGATGTGTTTAATAATGATATTTTTTGGAATATGTTTTATCCTAATAGGAAATATTAATCATTTTGTTAAGCAAGTAGAGTCAAAACAAGGAATTCAAGTATATATATTAAATGATGCAACAGATGAAGAAGTAGAAAAAATTGGAGCAGATATACAAGCTTTAGAAGGAGTAAATACAATAGAATTTGTATCAAAAGAAAGAGCTCTTGAAACTCTACAAGAGTGGTACGGAGAAAAAGCAAAAGCATTAGATGGTGTAAATTCAAATATATTCCCAGCTTCATACATAATAACACTTACAGACTTGAGTTTAAGTTCTTCAGTACAAGACAAAATTAAAGCTATGGATAATATAAAAGAAATAACAAGTAGTGACCAAGTAATGGAAAAACTAGTTAAAATAGCAGGTGGAATTAAAACAGGAAGCTATATAATTGTAGCAGCATTAATAATAATAAATGTATTTATTATTTCAAATACAATAAAACTTACTGTATATGCAAGAAGGAAAGAAATTTCAATAATGAAATATGTAGGTGCAACAAATAGTTTTATTAGATGGCCATTTATAGTTGAAGGAATAATAATTGGTTTGATATCAGGAGCAGTATCTCTTGCATTGATTGCTGGTCTATACTTAATAGTTGAACAAAATATTAGCTTTGTTGGATTTTTAACAACACTAGGATTAAGCTTATTAGACTTTGGAGAGATGTTTAATTTAATATTAGTAGTTTATTTAATATTAGGAGTAGGTATAGGAATTGTTGGAAGCAGTCTTTCAATGAGAAAATATTTAAAAGTTTAGGAGGAAAAATTATGCATAAGACATATAAAATAATAGTAGTAGTAATTTTATTATTTAATATTACTTTTGTTTCTTATGCTGCAGAACTAAACGAATTAAGAGAACAAAAAACAGAATTAGAAATGCAAATAGATGAAAGCAACACTGAATTAGGAAAAATAGATGAAGAATTAACAGAAAATCTACAGCAAATACAAAAATTAGATGAAAATATAAGCAACTCTGAAAAAAATGTAGAAGAACTAAATATAAAAATTTCAGAGATGGAAAATGAAATAAAAAAAGCAGAAGAAGAATTGAATATAATAACTGGAAAATATGATATTCAAAGAGAAATACTAGATAAAAGATTAGTTGCAATGTATGAAAACGGAAGCAATAACTATCTTGATGTGTTATTAGGATCTAAAAGTATAACAGAATTTATTTCAAGTTATTTTCTAATATCAGAAATCACAGATTATGATATGGATTTGTTAGATTTAGTAGAACGAGAAAAAAATCAAATAGAAAAAAAGAATACACAATTAAATGACCAAAGAAAAAAACTTGAAACAGAGAAAAGAAATATGCAAAAAACACAAATTGCACTATCAAATACTAAACTTTTAAGAGAAAATTACATATCAAAATTAAGCATAGAAGAACAAGAGCTACAAGCTAAAATAGATGAATATAATAGACAAATACAAGAAATAGAAGATGAAATTAAAAGATTAGTAGTAACAGCGAGCTTAGGAGAAGATTATCAAGGCGGACCAATGCAATGGCCAGTATATGATCATTTTACAATAACATCACCATATGGAATGAGAACACATCCGATAACAGGTGTATACAAATTGCACTCAGGAGTGGATGTAAGTGCATCTACAGGGACAGACTTTAGAGCAATTGCAAATGGAATAGTTGTAAAAGCAGGATATAATACAGCATATGGAAATATGGTAATTCTAGACCATGGTGGAGGAGTACAAACATTATATGCACATGGTTCAAGCATTGAAGTAGAATTAGGAGAAGAAATAAAGGCAGGAGATGTTGTACTTAAAGTAGGAAGTACAGGATATGCAACCGGACCTCATGCTCATTTTGAAGTAAGAATAAATGGAGAAACAGTAAATCCATTAGACTATGTACCAATGACAAATGAAATTCCAAACAAAGATATAAACGACACTACTATAGAAAATTCACCTCAAAATGAAACATCAGATAATGTACCACAATAAGAGATAATGAAAGGAAGTAGCTTATGAAAAAAATATTAAATGTATTAATAATAACACTAATAATTATAATTTTAACAACATATACTAATATTGTATTAGCTGCTGTAAACAAAAATGATATAGAAAATTTACAAAATGAACAAACCAATATAACAAATTCTATTAACGATATAGAAGGAAAAATAGATGAGGTTCAAAAAGAGAAAACAGATACATTAACACAAGTTAATGATTTAACTAGCCAAATTTCTGATTATGAATATGAGATAGACGAATTAGATGAAAAAATTTCTGACTTACAAGGTAAAATAACAGAAGCAGAAGTTAAAATTGACGAAGATGAGAAAAAATTTCAAGAACAACAAGAACTTTTAAATGAAAGATTAGTTGCAATATATGAAAATGGAGAAGTTTCATATTTAGATGTACTTCTATCTGCAAACAATATAATAGACTTTTTATCAGGTTATTATTTAGTATCAGAAATAACAAAATATGATAATGAATTATTAGATTCAATTGAACAAGACAAAGAAAAAATTGAGGCAGAAAAAAAAGACTTAGAAACAAGCAAGTCATCTTTAGATACTTCTAAGAAAACTAAAGAAGCTAAAGAAAATGCGTTGAAAGTGGCTAAAAAAGAGAAAGAAAGCAAAGTCAATCAACTTTCTGAAAATGAAAAAGAATTACAAGCACAAGTCCAAGAATTAAAAAATCACGAAAGTAGTATTAGAAAAAAAATACAACAAATGAAAGAAGAATATGATAGACAACTTGCAGCTCAAAACAATAATAATAGTGGTAGCAGCTCTGGAGGAACAAGTTCATATGGATTTGGATGGCCAGTTTCAAATCATCGTATAGGAACAGGATATGGAGTAAAAGGTTCATATTGGAGTTTAGGATACCATACTGGAGTGGATTTTCCTGTACCTGATGGAACAGCAGTATATAGTGTGGGAAATGGGCAAGTATTTGATGCTGGATATAGTAAAGCATATGGAAACTATGTAGAAATATATCATGGAAACAATATATATAGTTTTTATGCACATGGTACAACAAAACTTGTGTCAACAGGAGAAAAAGTTACTAAAGGACAACAGATTATGACATCAGGGCATACTGGTAATGTTACAGGACCACACTTACATTTTGAAATAAGAAAACCAAGTTATGGATTTTCAAGCTGTGTAAATCCAACCAGTTATCTACCTTAATAATTTAAAATTATTATTAATTTAGAAGATAGGAGGAATATGTAAAGTCAGAGAAAAACTTTGCATAAAATTCAAATGGAAAAAAGAAACAAAATTTATAGAACGATAATGTTAGTTGTTTTAACTGCATTTATAACTTTTATGGCAACACTTTTTGGATTATCCTCACATTTTGACTTAAAAACAACAACATCAAATGCTGATAATTCAAATCAAGAAAAATATGCTAATATGGAAACATATTTTGAAAAAGTAAAAAGCATAATAGAAAAATACTATCTATGGAAAGATGATATTGATGAAAAAAAACTAGAAACAGCAGCCATTGAAGGATTTGTATCAGGATTAGGAGACGAATATACTGAATTTATTCCAGCAGATGAAATGAAAGAATATACAGAAGATATTGTTGGAAACTTTATAGGAATAGGAATATATATGATAAAAGATGAAGAATCCAATAGAGTAGTTGTATATTATCCAATTCCAGGAAGTCCAGCAGAAAAAGCAGGAATAGAAGCAGGAGATTTAATTAAAAAAGTGGATGGCAAAGAATATTTTGCAAAAGACTTTGATAATATATCAAATTACATAAAGGGTGAAGAAGGAACTAATGTTAATATAGTAGTTGAAAGAGATGGAAAAGACTTAACTTTTGATGTAAAAAGAGAAAAAATAAATACAAACCCAATTTCAATAAAATTACTTGAGAATAATATAGGATATTTAAGTTTACCAAGTTTTGATAGTGGAACGGCAAATGATTTTAAAACAAAAGTAGAGGAATTACAAAAACAAGGGGCTCAAAAATTAATAATAGACCTAAGAAATAATGGCGGAGGAATAGTAAACGAGGCAACAGATATTGCAGACTTTTTGCTAGATAAAGGTAAAACAATAATTTCAACAAAAGATAACAAAGATACACAAGATGTAACTATATCAAAGGAAGATCCAATATTTACCATGCCTGTTGTAGTTTTAGTAAATCATAATACAGCAAGTAGTTCGGAAATACTATCGTGTAGTTTACAAGACAATGAAAGAGCAAAAATTGTTGGAACAACAACTTTTGGAAAAGGAATAATTCAAACATTATTTTCGCTAAATGATGGTTCTGGAATAAAAATAACAACAGAAGAATATTACACTCCAAAAGGAAATACAATAAATAAAATAGGAATAAAACCAGATGAAGAAGTAAAAATTCCAGATGATATATCAAACATATATGCTGTTGAAGAAGACAAAGATACTCAACTTCAAAAAGCTATAGAAATTTTAAAATAAAGGGGAAAATTAAACAAATGAATTTACCAAATAAACTAACGATATTTAGAATAATATTAGTACCAATAATGGTAATAATTCCATTTTTAGGAATTACAGGAAATTTTTATGGAATACCAATTAGTTATTTAATAATAGATGCAATATTTATAATAGCATCTATAACAGATAAGCTTGACGGAACAATAGCCAGAAAAAAGAACCTTGTAACTGATTTTGGAAAATTCTTAGATCCAATAGCAGATAAAATACTAGTTTTAGCAGCACTAATAATGCTAGTCGATTTAAATAAAATTCCTGCATGGATTCCAATAATTGTTCTATTTAGAGAATTTGTAGTCTCTGGTTTCAGACTAATTGCATCAACAAAAGGAGGAAAAGTAATTGCTGCATCTATATGGGGAAAAGTAAAGACAGTAACCCAAATGATAGCGATTATACTTGCATTTTTAGATAAATTTAGTTTTGGAAATTTTATATTTAGAGTAAAAACATTGGAGGAGGCTTTAGAAAGCTCTGTAGGAATATATATGACAACACCTCAATATGTTTTAAACATATTAGTAACACTATTATTATTAATATCTGTTATAGCGACAATTATTTCAGGAATTGATTATTTAAAAGGTGGAAAAGATTTATTAAAAGATAAATAGAGGTGAATTGTATATGACAATAAAAGAAGCAATAAACCAAGCTGTAATAATGCTTAAAAACGAAAACATTGAAGGACCTAAAAATAAGGCTAGAATGTTATTACAAGCAACATTAAAAAAATCTAAAGAGTATCTTATGATATATGATACTAAAGAAATCACACCTAACCAAAGAGAACAATATATAAAAAATATAAAGAAATTAATTGCTGGAGAACCACTTCAATACATAACAGGAAAACAAGAATTTATGAAACTAAACTTTCTCGTTAATAAAAATGTTTTGATACCAAGACAAGACACAGAAATATTAGTAGAAGAAGTAATTTCTATTTCGAAAAATATACCTAATCCTATAATTTTGGACTTATGTACAGGCAGTGGAGCAATAGCAATATCTCTTGCAAAATATATAAAAAATACCAAAATATATGCTACAGATATAAGTGAAAAAGCGATTGAAATAGCTGAAAAAAATGCTGAATTTAATGGAGTTATAAATAACATAGAATTTATTGAATCAGATTTATTCACAAGATTAAAGAATCTAAAATTTGATATAATTGTATCAAATCCACCCTATATAGAGGAAAGAGAGTTGAAAAAATTGCCTAAAGATGTACAAAATGAACCTCAAATTGCTTTAAATGGTGGAAAAGATGGTCTTAAATTTTATAGAGAAATTTTAGAAAATGGGTATAAATTTTTAAATAGACAAGGATATTTATGTCTGGAGATTGGATATAATCAAAAACAAAGTGTATTAAAAATTTTACAGGAACAAAGACGTTATATAAATACTTATACAAAAAAAGATTTATGTGAGAATGATAGAATCATAGTAACTCAAATAGGATAGAAATAGTAGAACTATTATCAAAAAAGATAGTAGTTCTTTTTTAGCATATAAATGGTTTAAGAGATTTAAAAAATTAAATATGAATAATTTTAATAAAAAATGCCACAATAAAATAAGAAAGGTGGTAAAAAAATGAAAATAAATGAATGTATGTGTCAAGATGTTTGTTTCGTAAAACCAGATTGTAATGTTTATGATGCTGCAAGAATAATGAATGAAAATCATATTGGATGTATACCAGTTTGTGATGAAAACAAACAATTAGTTGGAGTTATAACAGATAGAGATATTGTGTTAAGAACAATAGCATGTGACAAAAATACAAAAACAACACCAGTAAGTGAAATAATGACAACAAATGTATGTACATGTAATTGTGACGAGGATGTAGAGAATGCCCAAAAATTAATGTCTCAAAATCAAATAAGGAGAATACCAATTATAGATGATAAAAATAAAATGGTTGGAATATTGACAATAGGTGATTTAGTAAATCAATGTAATAAAGAAGGTGAACCAGGATTTTCAAATACAATGGAAAACATATGTAATTGCAAAGGATCAATTAAAAACTATTGTTAAAAAGTAATAAAATAGAAAACCTCTTAATATAATTGAAATAAGATTATATTAGGAGGTTTAATTTATGGAGGTAGAGGTAAACAAAGAAAATATTTGTATAAATAGATTAATTACAGAAAAAAAAGAAATATTTTTTGTACAAAATGATGTTATAGTTCCAGACACAAAACCAGATATTTTAAATACAATAAATGCATCAGGCAATATTTGTATAAATAAAAAAGAAGTCTTAGATGGAAAAATAAAAGCAGAAGGAAATATAAATACATATATAATGTATTTACCAGATAGCAAAGATGAAAACTTAAGAGCATTAAATTGTGTTTTAGATTTTTCACAAAATATTACTATAGAAGGTGCTACAGAAGGAATGACTTTGATTACAAATGCAATAGTAAAAGACATTGAATGCAAGGTAATAAATGGTAGGAAAATAACTTTAAAAGCAGGGGTGGAATTAGATATAAAGCTATATTCAAATGAAGAAGTATCAATAATAAACCAAATTAATAATATAAAAAACATACAACTTTTAAATGAAAGCTTTTCTATTAATTCTCTAATAGGACAGGGAAAAACGATTGTATATGCGAAAGATACATTGAAAGGGGACGAAAAAGATAAAATAACAGAAATTCTAAAAGCAGATGTTATAATTGTTAATAAAGACTTAAAATATAGTTATAATAAAATACTAACAAAAGCAGAAGCAGAAATAAAAGTAATGTATTTAACAGAGGACAATAGAATAGGAAGAATTGATGGAAAAATACCTATTGTTGGATTTATTGACATGAAAGGAATATCAGAAGATAACATTTGCGATATAAATTATGAGATGAAAAATATATTAGTAAAATTAAATGGAACAGAAGAACACTCAATATATGTGGAATTAGAAATAGAACCAACATGTATTGCATATGAAAAAAGAGAATTAAATATAATTCAAGATTTATATAGTCCAACTACAAATTTAAAATTTTCTCAAAAGAAAGTAGTTTCAGTTGCTCAAAAAATGGAAAATTTAAAAAATTATGATATAAAAGGAAATGTTGAAATTTCGGGCTTAGAGGAAGGAAATTTAATAGATGTAGAAGAAATTCCTATTTTAGAAAATATAAAAACTACAGATTCTAAAATAATATATAGAGGGCAATTAAGTTTAAATTTTATATTTACAAATGCTAATACGTTAAATTCTGTAAATACCAAAATTCCTTTTGAAGTTTCAGAAGAAAATATATATAAAACAAATGAAATTAATATAGAAACAGATTTAAATATAGGAAATACATCTTTTGAAGTAAATACTGGAGGAAAAGTAGAAGCAAAAGTAGAATTACAAGTAATTACAAAAATGAGCAAAAATGTAAATATCAATATTATTGATAATATTGAAGCATCAGAAGATAATATTATAGAAGATGACTATGATAGTCTAATTTTATATGTTGTAGCTGAAGGAGATTCTCTATGGAAAATTGCGAAGAAATTTAATAGTACAATAGAAGAATTAAGTATACTAAATGGAATAGAAGATATTCAAAATATATCTGTTGGACAAAAAATATATATTCCAAAATTTAATTATATAAAGAAAGAAAATGTGGAAAATGCGAGAGAAAAAGCCACTATATAAAATTTATTCAAGGAATAGAATAAAAATATTTAAACCTAGAAAATATAGAAGAACATATGAAAAAAAAGATATAAAAAAATTTGGAGTATTTAGTTTAATAATTATTATATCTTTAGTTTATATGACAATTTATAAGTCAATAGCACCAATATTTGAAACAATATGTGTAGATGAAGCAAATGCAATAGCAATGAGAATAACTAATGAAGGAACCAAAAGAATTATGCAAGGACATACATATAATGATATGTTCACAATTGACAAAGATAATGAGGGAAATATACAAATGATAAAATCCAATGTTTTTGTGATAAATCAAATAGAATTTAATATAGCATCATATATACAAGAAACAATAGATAATAATGTTTCATCAGATGTAAAACTTGCTTTAGGTAGCTTTACTGGAATAAAAATTTTATCGGGAATAGGACCTAAAATAAAAATAAAACTAAGTTCGGCTGGAAGAATAAATACTGACTTAAAAAGTGAATTTGTTTCTCAGGGAATAAATCAAACAATACATCGAATTTATTTTTATGTAGATTGTAATATGGATATTTTGACTCCATTTAATACTATAACACAAAATATTTCTAATAAGGTTCTTTTAGCAGAAAATGTAATTATGGGAAAAGTACCAGAAACATTTTATAATTTAGAAGGGATGAGCACAATGGATACACTAAATGTAACACAATAGCAATTGACAATTAACATAAAATGAAATATAATGTATATTACGTCATGTGCAGAAGTATTTGGAACGGACTTGTAACAAATACGACCAGAAAGGAGGAAATTCTGAGCAATCAAGTAACTTTTTGCACATCGAATTACAGATAAGGAGGCGAAGATTTTGAGAAGATGGAGAAGCCTTAAGGCCATCATTAACGATCCTGCCTTTGGAGAAATCACGAAGCGGAAGGTTGATTATATACCGGACAGAGGTAGATTTTCAACTTCCAAAGTGATAAAAGGAAGAGCACAATGTTTTGAAGACTCACCAGATCTTGATTGGTATCCGATTTTGTATAATGGAGAGCTGTATCTTGTGTCTGACGGACACTATGATCAATTAGTTCTTTTTTCTACTATCGGTACGACCAAGCAGAGAAAGTGTCTGGAAGGTTATGGAAGAGCATTGTGTAGCAACAGGAAATTAGGGGCCAAAGGAATAGCGCTAACAACCGACATGTTTAGACATTTACCCAAGCACTTAAAAGATAAAGACCAATACCACTATCTTGCTTCCAAAAGAGAACACAAAGGCAAAATCGTATGTGCAGCTGGGGCAACCAAACTGATATCAAACAAAAAAGAGTTTTACGAAAAAATGGGAATAAGACCTGTAGTAAAACTACCAGATGACATTATGGTTTGCCTAGATAAACCCAATGAAAATTTGATTATTGCAAGAAGGAGAGATGTGAAAAAGATTGACGAGGAACTTTTCTAACCAAAAACACTCGACCTAGCTATATGCTGGTCGAGTATTTTTGTATAATGAAAACCCCCTGTTTTACAGG
>CANRPS010000035.1 GCA_947632585.1 uncultured Clostridia bacterium | reverse complement strand
TAGATTAAAATCAAACAAAAAATATGAGACTACAAATTAATGTAGTCCCATAGATTCTTTTTTCAGTGTCCACTAAATGGGGTTCACTTCAAAACATCCCATTCTTTTCTAATCATCAAATAATAACTTTATTCCCCATAATCCTGAAATTCCAACTAATCCATAAACTATTCTCGATATTATTGTCATTTCTCCAAAAATAGCTGCTACTAAATCAAATCTAAAAAATCCAATTAATCCCCAATTTATAGCTCCTACTATTATTAAAACTAATGCAATTTTATCTATTATTTTCATAGATTTCCTCCTTTTTACTTTATTTTATATGTTTATCATTAATATATTCATTTCCACAATTTTTATACGTTTTTTCCCTATTTTATTGATATTTTTTTATATTTATGATAATCTAAAAATATGTTAAAAATGAAAGGACTTTAAAAATGAGAAATAAAAGAAATAAAAGGATTTTTAAAAAATCAAAATTTTTAAATAATTTATATTTAGTGTCAACTATTTTGCGTATATTAATTTTAATACTTTTACTTGTTTTTATTTTTTCTGCTATAAGGGTAAAAAAACTATCTTTTAAATTAGGTAATGTTTCTAATACAGATTCTAATTCTAGTTCTAATTTAGATATAGACCCTTCAACCGCTTCTAATGAAAATGATTCTGAACCTGAAAATAAAGTTAAAGATATTTCTATTAATATGACATTTACAGGAGATATTATGTGTCATAATACTGTTTATAATGATGCTTTTATTCCTTCTTCAAATACATATGATTTTTCTCATATGTTTGAAGATATAAAGTATTATATACAAACTGCTGATATTGCTGTAGGAAACTTAGAAACCACATTTGCTGGAAGTGATAGGAAATATTCTGGATATCCAACTTTTAATTCTCCTGAGCAGCTTGCTTATAATTTAAAAAAAGTTGGTTTCGATGTTCTATCTACCGCAAATAATCATTGTTATGATAAAGGTTATTCTGGATTAGAAAGTACCATCAATTTTTTAGATGATGCTGATATTTCACATACAGGAACTTTTAAATCTCAGGAAGATCAAAATACTATATTAATAAAAAATGTAAAAGGAATTAAAATAGCTTTTTTAAGTTTCACTTATGGAACTAATGGTATTCCTGTACCTGATGATAAAACTTATTCTGTAAATCTAATTGATAAAGAATTAATTCAGCAACAGCTTTCTTTAGCTAAAGAACAAAAACCGGATCTAATTTGTGTTAGTATGCATTGGGGAACAGAATATGAAACAACTCCAAATTCAGAGCAAAAGGATCTTGCTGACTTTTTATTTGAAAATGGAGCAGATTTAATAATCGGTAATCATCCTCATGTTTTGCAGAAAATGGAAAAAAGAACAACAACATTATCAGATGGCACAATAAAAGATGGCTTTGTTGTTTATTCTTTGGGAAATTTCATTTCAGGGCAAAATAAAGTTTATACTAGAGATTCTGCTATTTTAAATTTAAATATAACAAAAACTTCTGATGGAAGAATAAATATTAATCAAGCAACTTACACACCTATTTATACTTATAACAATTCTTCTGCTTCTTCTAATAAAATTAAATTAGTAGATCTACAAAGTACTATTTCTTCTTATAATGCTGGATATACAGATGGTATATCTGAACGTTTATATAAAACTTTTTCTGAAGAACTTTCAAATATAAAAAAATTTTTAGGTGAAGAAATAAAATAAATATAACTCCCCTTATTTTTGGGGAGTTATATTTATTTTTTTAACCTTAAATCTTCTCCAAAGAAATAATATATATCAAAAAATCCTGCAATTCTTGATCCTATTCTTTCTTCATATAATTTAAATATTTCTTCTATGCTTAAGTTTGTGGAAATTATAGTTTTTGTTATCTTGTTATTCAAATTCATTATTCTACTATTTATTATTGTAAATAGCTCACTTATTTTTATACTATTTAGTGCTTCCACTCCCAAATCATCTATAATCAATAAATCTGCTTCTAAAACTTGATTATAAAAA
This sequence comes from uncultured Clostridia bacterium, assembly GCA_947632585.1. GTDB lineage: Bacteria > Bacillota > Clostridia > TANB77 > CAG-508 > CAG-269. Next base: position 10,625 of record CANRPS010000035.1, on the reverse strand, counting down.
TTATTTGTATTTTCTGTTTTGTTCTTATTAAACTTGTTGTCTATTATTGTTTCAAGAAGAATTGGTGCTGTTTGATAAAGAACTGTCTTTCCACTTTTTAGTATTTCATTTGCTATGCAATTTGTCATATAAGTTTTTCCTAATCCTGTATTTCCTGTAAATAATAAGTTTTTTGTTTCTGGATTATTAAAATTTTTAATAAAGTTTTTACTTGCTTCTTCTATTTTTTTTATATTTTCTCGAGGAGAAATATTTAATTTATATTTCTCAAGATCTACTTTATTAGAAAATTTATTAATATCAAAATTATCAAAATTTTCTGTCTTTAAATTACTTAAATTAGATTTATTATAAGAAATATTTATTAATTTTTGTTTCAGACAATTACACATTTCACTTTTTTTATTTGAATAAACAATATATCCTTTATCTTGGCATTTTTCACATTCATATTTAGGTTTAAAAAAAGATTCTTTAATTTCGTTCTTTTTTAAAATTTTTTCTTTTTCATTTTTTAGCTTTAATAATTGTTCATCATAATTATTTGAGATGCCAAGTAAAATATTTTTTGTTTTATTAATAGAAATTTGATTTATTTCTTGATTTATTTCTTGAAGTCTTGGATATTTTTTATATATTTCTTCCCTTTTTTGGTCAGCTATCTTTTCAGCAGTTCTTCTTTTTTCATCATATTCCATTAATAGACCTTCTAAATCATTGGTTGCCATTATTAGCTCCTTTTTCATTTTTATTTGCATATAAATAGCTTAGATCATCATATTTTCTTTGTTCAAAAGATTCTTTTTTAACTTTTTCTTGTATTTCTTTTGTCGTTTTCTTTTGTTTTTTGCGCGTTTCTATAAATTCATTTATTTGTTCTGGGGTTTTTAAATTTCTTTCATGCCAATCCTTTATTACATTATTTAAATATTCAAAATTTGGAGATGAATTTAGTGTTGTTCTTTTAAGTGCTATCTCTATTATTGGTAAGTCATAATTATATTCATTTATCCAATTTTCAATGTAAGCCTCTTCATATTGTGTAAGGTTACCTTTTCTTCCTAATTTTTTTGCTATAGTTTTTTTAATTTTTACTAATTTTTCTTGTCCTTTATAATAGTTTTCTAAATCATCTATGGTTTTTATTTTATTTAATCTCCATGCTTCTGCTACTGTTTGAATATAATTTTTGTGTAGAGCAGACTTTCTATAACAATAATCAAATAAGCTTATCATAACTTGCTCATCAAATCCGAATTTATCCATCCATATATCAATGTCAGAGTACCATGTTGGTCCCATTATTCCTTGAAAGTATTTATTATTTATATATTGTATTAATTTTATTCTTTCCTTATTTTTTGCATTTTCTTCTATTTTTTCTTTAGTTGTTTCTATTTTTAAACTATATAAATTATTTAATGTTTTTTCTTGCAAATTAATTATCATGTATCCTTTTGAATTTCTTAGTATATATCCTTCTTTTTCTAAATAATCTATACCTTCATTTATTGTTTTTATTGAAAGTGCTAGTTTTTTTGATAAATCATTTATATTTATCTCTCCATTATATTTAGCTAAAAATATTAAATACAAATATATTTTTAAATATTCTCCTGGCATTGTATTTAGATATTCTGATAAAAATATATCTGGTATTTCGGTTGTTTCAAATAATATTATTTTATCTCTTTGTTCTAATTTCATATTATATACTCCATCTTTTTTTCTTCAATGATTATATCTTATAAATGCTATTTTTTCAAGATTTATTTTAATTAAATATAAAATACTACTTGTTGTATAAATATAATTTAGGTCTTATCATAAATTTTAATATATAAGTTATGACGTTAATAATATTTTCTCCATTTATTCCAACTATACTAAATACTATTACCGGAAAAACACAAATTATAAATAAAAATATTTTTATAGTAATGTTTTTAAACAAAAAATTTACAATTATAAAAATTAATCCTCCCCAAATTGCGTTTAATAATGCGGTTTGATAGTCAAATAGACCTAATATTTTTGTGGTAAATTTATAGTTTTGTGGTATTATAAATTTCATTTTTTTCTCCTTTATCATCTAATAAAATTTTTTAAGTTTGACATACCATTTTGTACATTTATTGATATTCCACCAAGTAATTCTTTTACTATGTTATTAGCTTTTATCAATGCGTATATCCCTCCTATATAAATAAATTTATTTATTAAATTTCCTCTTGAATAGTCTGTAGAAAATAATAATAATAAAATTAATGAAACAATAATTTGAATAAATAATAATGAAAATAAATTTTTTCTCCATATTTTAAAAAAATTAGAAGTTGATTCTAAAGTTAATGTTAAAAAAGCTACTGGAGAAAGAAGTACAAATATTTTTATTAATATATATCTTAATGAATATGAAAAAACTAAACTTAATAAAGAAATTGTAAGAGTTCCCGTAATTATTCCTTCTATTGTAAATATATCCAGATTTTCTCCATTTATTGATAAATTGTTGTTTATTTCTTTTATTAGTTCAGTAAAACATATATTTTTATTAAATAATCCTTCTCCTACACTTTTAATTAAATCACATATAATAGAGTTTAAATCCAATACTTTTTCCATTATAAAAAAAGACGAATTCATGCAAATACCAAATATTATACATTTAAATATAAATTGAGTTGGTGTTTCTATTCTATTATAAGTAAAATTTGATAACATATATTTTGCAGCAAAATATATTACAAATCCAATTAGTAATGAATTTGATATTAATAATATTCCATTTTCCGTTGATTCTCCAAACAATTTGCTAAAATATGGATCTTCTAAGATGTTTCTATTTACAAATACTAAATCATCTAATATATTATATAAGCTACTATCTATAGATGAAAAAAGTCTTTGAAATATTGTATTTATTGTATTGATTATATTTGTTGTGATATCAATTGAGTTTTCCAATTAAATTTCTCCATTTCTATATTAAAGATTCTATTGCTGATAATACTAAATCTATGACTAATATAAATGCATACGCAAATAATGATGTTTTTACTAATTTTTTTCCCATTCTTATTTTTTCTTCATCTCCAAAACTAAACTTCTGCATAAATAACCCAGATCCTATGGCAACTGCTGCCATAGGCGTTGCCAGTTTTATAAGCCATGATTCTATGCTTTCAAAGGCTTTTTCTAGTGTACTTACAAGTTTAGGCGTTATTGCACAAAGGCTTATAGTTGTTAATAAAGTATTTATTAATATTACTGATAATATTAATATAAAACTTATTAAATAAATTTTTCTTTTTTTCATGTTTTATCATCTCCTTCATCTAAAAAGTATGGATACATTTTTATTTTTCTTGGTTTTATTATTTTATTACCATCAGATAAAAAACCAATAGCTGAAAAGGTTTCTAAATTTTGAGTAAAAAAATTTGTGTCATATATATAATCATTTTGTGTATATACATTAAAGCTTTCTGAAATACTTGTGTCTCTATTTATTAAAGAATTAGTAAAAAAATTATATTTTGTTTCTTTTGCATTTTCTGAAATATTTTTAGATGTTTTTTCTTTTTCTTCTTTTCCTAACTGTTTTTGTGCTTCTTCTATTGTGTATATATCATCTGTTCTAAACCAAATTTTGTTTATTAAGTTTTGACATATAACTTTTGTTGCTGTTTCATCTTTTAATGTATTTCTTATTGATGAATAACTTTGTGTACTCACAACATTTATACATTTTGCTTCTCTACTTAATGCAAAAAAGTCGCTATCTGTTTTTGTAACATATTCTGCGTATTCATCACAAATAAATGCTGTTGTTCTATTTTTTTTATTTTTTAGATTCATCATTATTTCTGTCTGAAAATCCATTTTTAAATATGCCGCAATAATTTTTGATAAATTTTTATATTCCGCAATATTCATATTTAATACTACAATTTTTCCGTGAGCTAATACCTCACTAAATCCTGTGAAAAAAAGGTCTTCTTTTTTTGGGGAAAATGTTTTTAAAACATTATAGTCAGATATAAATGTATTTGTTATTCTAGTAATTTCAGATTTTAAAATTGAAAGAGTTCTTTGATCTAAGTTTTCAAATTCTTTTTGAAAAAAATCCAATGCTATATTTAGTTCATAGACTTGTTCTATATTTAATTTTGAAGAGATAAAAAGTTCTTTGATTTTATTTACTTTTTGTTTATAGTATTCTGGTATTGTAACTAATTTATGAATTTCTGAAAAAGTTACATATCCATCATTATATATTCTACATAATATTATTGCTTCTGTTAATATTTGTTCTACTTTATCTAACCAGTAACTTTCCGAATTATTTTCTGAAAATAATTCTAATATTGTTCTTAGTCTATTCGCAAGTATTTGTGGCTTTAATGTTGGTTTATGCAATGGATTATAATTTATGTTAGAGTTTAATTCTATTACTATTAAATCTTTTTGTAGTTCATATTTATTAACATATTTTTTTATTTGCGAATAGTAATTTCCTTTTACATCTAAAATGAGCATAGCTATTTTTTTATTTGGATTTAATGAATTATATTGTATTAATTGTTTAGTTATAGGATACATTGCCGAACTTGTTTTTCCTGATCCTATTGTCCCTGTTATTAAAAAATTTTGATATAATCCAGATTCTGGTATTAATATATTTTCTTTTTCTTTCGAATCATAACCTATAATGATTTCCAATCTCTTCTCTTCGGTTTTTTCTATTTTTCTTTTTCTTTGCTTTTTATCTTTTTTGTTTTTTGCTAATTTATTATATATAAAATTACTATATACAATGTTAGAAAATAAAAATGTACTAATATATATTTTTTTTAGTATCTCCCATAAATTTTCTTTTTGACAAATATCAAATGGTTTTATTCCATAGTTAATAACTATCTCTTTTGCTATAAATATTGGATATAATATTTTATAAAAAATAAAAGAAAAAAAAGAAACAAAAAAAACGCAAAATATAAACCTTTTTATTTTTTATTTTCCTCCTTATTGTAATATAAATCATTTTTTTTAATATTTAATTTTAATCCTTGTTTATTTTGGAAAAATACGAAATCTAAAAAACTATAAAAAGAATAAAATGTAACAAAAAAATTAATAATAAGAGTTATAAAGAAAAAATTAATTAATTTATTTATGTCTTTCACCACCTTGTAGATACAAATATTAACATCTTTTTTCACTTTTGTCTATACTTTTTTCAAAATTTATGATAAAATATTTTTTATAAAAAACTTTTAAGAAAGGAATAAGATAATTATGGATTTTAATAAAGATACTCTTATTGGTGAAATATTAGAAAAAGCTCCTGAAAAAGCTGATATTTTAATAGAAATAGGAATGCATTGTTTAGGTTGCCCATCTTCTCAAATGGAAACCCTTGAAGAAGCTTGTGAGGTTCATGGTATAGATGTAAATGAAGTTCTAGAAAAGTTAAATAAATAGATTTTAATAAAAATAAAAATGACCTTGTTTTAATTATAAGGTCATTTTTGTTTTAATACAAATTTTTGATTATTTACTTATTTTTTTTATTCTTTAATTTTCTTCTGTTTCATCTATTTCTTCTTTTATACCTATTTTATAAGCCTTTACTTTTTCTATGTGTCTATTTTTAACTTCTTCGATTTTATATATTACCTTGTCGGTTTCAATTGTTATTCCCTTATCTTCTTCTGTAGGTACTTTTTCCAATTTTTCTACTAAATAACCTGAAAGGGTATCATAATCTCCTTCTTCTATTTTTATATTTAAGTAACTTTCTACTTCATATATTGCTATATTTCCATCAAAAATAAAAGTATCTTTGTCAATCTCTTCTATTTTCTTTTCTACTTTATCATACTCATCATAAATTTCGCCAACAATTTCTTCTAATATATCTTCCATTGTTACAATTCCGGATGTTCCTCCATATTCGTCAATTACTATTGCCATTTGTTTTCTGTTTTTTCTTAGTTCTTCAAACAACTCATTTACATGTTTATTTTCTGTTGTAAAATATGCTTCTTTTATTAAATTTTTTATTCTTGTATTTTTATTTTTATTTGATAATAAAATATCTTTAATATATACAATTCCTTTTATTGTATCAATATTTTCTTCATAAACCGGAACTCTACTATACCTTAAATCTTCTGATAGTTCTTCGATTGCTTCTGCTATGCTCATATTCATATCTAATGCAAATATTTCCGTTCGAGGAATCATTATTTCAGAAACAACTTTGTCATTAAACTCAAAAACGTTATTTATCATATTTTTTTCTTCTTGTTCTATTGTTCCCTTCTCTTCTCCTACATCTACCATCATTCTGATTTCTTCTTCTGTTACTGTCTCATTATCTTCTTCTGATACACCAAATATTTTTGATATAATATTTGTTGAAAAAGTTAAAAATTTTACAAATGGTGCTGTTATTATTGCTATAGCTCTTATTATTTTTATTGATCCAAATGCTATTTTTTCGGGATTTTTCATTGCTATTCTCTTTGGTACTAATTCTCCAAATATTAATGTAAAATATGATAATATTATTGTTATAATAACTATTGATATATCATTCCATATTGTTAAACTTATTGATGGAATTATCTTATTTAATATTGGAGCAAGTTCACTCGCAAATCTTTCTGATGCAAATGCACTTGATAAAAAACCTGCAAGGGTAATTCCTATTTGTATTGTTGCTAAAAACTTACTTGGGTTTACAAGCATATCTTTTATTTTTTTTGCCTTTTTGTTTCCTTCTTTTGCTTGTTTATCTATTTTAGCATCATTTATTGATATAAATGCAATTTCTGATGCTGCAAAAAAAGCATTCAATAGTATTAAAATTATAATTATTAGTATTTGCATAAAGTATTCTCCTTTTGTTTTTATTGTTTTAAATATTATCATATTAATTTGTTTTTATCAATAATTATATCTTAGATTTTAATATTTATCCTTTTTTAGTAACTTTATATATTAATATAAAAAAATACTTGTATAAAAATACAAGTATTTTTTACAATTTTTTATACTTTTGATTCTAAAAGTAACATTATGGTGGGCAACCAGGGAATCGAACCCTGGACCTTCTGATTAAGAGTCAGCTGCTCTACCAACTGAGCTAGTCACCCAAAGCACTATATTAGTATAATCCTTAAATCCAAATTTGTCAATAGTTTTGGGTTAGTTTTTAGTTTTCATTAAATTTGCCTTTTTAAAATTATTTTTTCTAATGGTTTATATGTATCTTGAGATATTAATGTTCTTGAAATAATTTTTCCATTTAATTTTACAACTTTATATGTATTTGATGTAATGCCCTTTGAGCCTGCCTGTTTTACTTCTTCTTTTCCTATCGGAAGTGAATTATCATTTTCATATTTTATTTCTTGTTCCTCTTCAGAAAGTATTTCTACATCCAGTCCTATATCGTATTCAACATCTTCTTTTATTCCATATATCGTACAATATGCAATGCCATTACTTACTATTGCTTCAATTTTTATAGGATATGTTCTATTGTTTATAAATTTTAAATCCTTTACACCATAAGCAACTGTTGCATCTTTTCCAGCTTCGACATATGAAGTCAAAAACTGATGATTATATCTTTCTGTTATTTCTAAATTTGCCCCTATTGCAGTGTTGTACAAGGTTGTTGAAACTTGGCAAATGCCTCCACCTATTCCATCTATAACTTTTCCTCCAGAATAAATCTTTGCTTCTTTGTATCCTGCTTCTATAGTTCTTGCTCCAACAATTGTATTATATGAAAAACTTTCTCCAGGTGAAAGTATAGTTCCATTTATTTTTTCTGCAGCCAACTTTAAATTTGTTTCTCTATCTTTATTTTTCGGATCATATTTTGTATTAAAAGTTGATAAAGTATCTCTAAAAATATCTATACCTAAATCATTTATTGTTTTTTCTGGATATGTATAAATTAAATTTATTATATATTCATCCTTTTGTTCTTGCAAAATTTTCCTGGCTTCTTCTTTATCAAAAGAAATTCCTATCTTTTCTGAATAAACTTTAAATGGATTTTCTTCATAATATGCATTTTTAACATCTTTATGTACTTTATTATAGATTTCTTCTATATCTATTTCATCTGGTTGAATATTCTTTATACTTATATAAACATAATTTTTTTCTTGCTGTATATCATTTAATATCTCATATATTTTTTCACTAAATTCCTTCTCATCAATTATATCTCCACTTTTTCCTCTTGTAATTATTAATTTATCTCCATCCACATAGTAACTATTTTCAATGACTTTATTTGGTAAGTTTGCATTTATGTCTGAAATCACTCTTTTTAAGCTTTCATTATTTATTGTAACATTTATTTTTATATTTTTTTTATTAATCATAAGTTTAATTATATCTATATTATTTTTTAATATATTTCCTGATCGCCCTGCATTAAAAGCTTCGGCAATACTTGAAGAAATATCATATTCTATTCCGAGATTTTCAAATGTAGATGTACTTTTAAATTCATTTGCTTCTATATCAATATTATTATCTATTTTTTCTTTTATTTTTTCTGATATAACTTTAGTTGCTTCATCTTTAGTTAATTCAGAAACATCTATTCCATTAATAAATATTCCTTTTAGTATTTTGTTATTATTAATATTTATAAGTGAAAAAAATACTGAAAAAAATAGTAAAAAGAAAAAAAGTAATCCAATTACAATTAACAAAATCTTTTTTCTTAGTGAAAATTTTCCCATTTTCTACCTCTTTAATTACAATTTTACATTAAAATGTTAACATATTTTTTTTTGTTTGTAAAGCTTAAAATAGTGTTACATAATCGTCCGCCATCTTATTTTTAAGCTTTTTTATTTGATTTTTATTTCTTCTATATTTTTATATGCTTATTTTGTCAAAAAAGAAAAAAATTTTTTAAAAATACTTGATTATTGTAAAAAAATATAATATAATTTTTCATAGCAAAAGACAAAAAGGGAGAATTGTGATTATGGAATTAACAAAAAATATATTTTTTAATACTGATAAATTAATCGAAAATAGTAAAGTAAAAATTTCATATACAGGTAAATTTTATCAAGATAATAGTGAAAAAGTAATAATTCACTATGGTTTTGGTCCTGAATGGAATAATATAAATGATGTTGAAATGGAAAAAACGGATCTCGGATTTCAAACAGAAATTGAATTACTAGAAGGAGATTCTTTTAACCTATGTTTCAAAAATCAAAATGATGAATGGGATAATAATGAAGGAGAAAATTATATTTTTCCATTGGAGAAAATTTCCCAGGATTTAATTGTTGTAGATGATGAACCAAAATTTTTAGGTACTGCTAGACCATTAAGAAAGACATATTTATGGAGTAAAAAAGTTAAACTTGCAGTATATAAAATAATAACATATTTACCTAAAATAATCTCTGGTAATTATAGAAGAAAAGCTAATAATAAAAATTAGACTTTGTATTATATAAAAAAAGGAATAAAATATTAATATTTTATTCCTTTTTATTTTTTATGTAATAATCCATCCTCCATTAATAGAAATTACCTGTCCTGTAGTAAAATCATCTTCTATTAACCAATTTATGCATTTGGCAATATCTATAGCCTTTCCAAGTTTTTCTAGAGGTGTTTCATTTTTTATTGTTTCAATTTCTTTTTCTGATAAATTTTTATTCATATCAGTATTAATAAATCCTGGTGCGATTGAGTTTACTCTTATATTTGATGGTCCTAGTTCTTTTGCTAGAGATTTTGTCATTGCATCAATTCCTGCTTTAGAAATAGAATATAAACTCTCAACAGAAGCTCCAACTTGTCCCCAAATTGATGAAATATTTATAATGCAACCTTTTTTTTGATGTATCATATATGGCACAATTTCTTGGGTAACACAAAAAGCCGAATATAAATTTATTTTTATCACTCTATCCCATTCTTCATCTGAAATATCTGTAAATAAATTTGTAGATGATATTCCTGCATTATTTACTAATATATCTATTCTTTTATATTTGTTAATTATAAAATCAACTAAGGCTTTAACCTCTTGTCTTATAGAAACATCTGCTTTAAATATATCAATATTAATATTTTCTTTTTTTAACTCTTCTTTCAATTTTATTGCTTGATTTTCAGATTTATTGTAATTAACAATTACTTGATAATCTTTTTTTGCTAAATATTTTGCAACTTCTTTTCCTATTCCTCTTGAACTTCCTGTTATTAATATTACTTTCATACTTTTCCTTTCATTTATAAAAAAAGCCAACAATTAAGAGTAACCTCAAAACCATTGACAATTTGGAGCCACTTATCCGAATCGAACGGATGACCTACTGATTACAAGTCAGTTGCTCTACCAGCTGAGCTAAAGTGGCATATTAAATTTTACTTTGGTGACCCCTACGGGAATCGAACCCATGTCTCCGCCGTGAAAGGGCGATGTCTTAACCGCTTGACCAAGGGGCCAAAAATGAATATTAATTTACTTAATATTCATTTGGTGAGCTATCCGCGACTCGAACGCGGGACAACTTGATTAAAAGTCAAGTGCTCTACCACCTGAGCTAATAGCC
>CANRPS010000034.1 GCA_947632585.1 uncultured Clostridia bacterium | reverse complement strand
TTTTGCCCGCTTTTTTTCGTAGCGAACAATCCTTATTATACTATTACTTTTCTCCTTTGTCAATACCTTTTTTCGAAAAATTTAAAATATTTTTGTATATACGCAAAAACACCCAGATTCATATTTCAGAATCTAGGTGCATTTGCATCATCCCACTATGTTATGGGCTGATTTAGAGGCTGTTACCCCATTCGAATCCGGAGCCCCTCGACAGGGTCAGAATCCAAATCGACTTGCACTCCATCACGGATTGGGATACAGGGGCGAACACCATAGGCGTTCATGACCACATCTCCAGACCGATAGAGCTTTCCCTGCTTGAGTTCGCCATCTCCAGCAGCCAGAAGACCATTGATCCTCTGAGAACCTTCGTAGCGATCACACCTTTCAGGGAACCACTGAGGCACTCTTCGAAGCTCTTCAGGGATGCATTTCCAAATGCTCGAAGGCATAGGAATTGCCTTTTCGCCAAGCTCCATGTTCTCATAGAGCTCACTCACTTCTTGCATGAATTTAGGGCCATTGTTTAGCCCATAGATACCATGCAAAACGAGTTTGGTTTTGGTCGAATTTTCAGAGAAAGCGTAAACCTTCCCTTGGACTTCAACCGCATACCAGTGGCCAAGGTTTTCGGTCATAAAGGTCTGGCTGTGTTCCTGCCGAGTGTCGATGGAACCGAACCTCGTGTTTTCTTCAGCCTGAAGAGTCGTCATCGTCTCAGACGGATTCGGCTTCCAGCTGATAGGTGTCAACACAAGTTTGAACGTCCCATAGTCTTGGTTCAGAGACACCTTCAAAACCTTCTTGTGCATCTTCCCCGAAATGATTGCTTGCTTCAAATCTGCCCAGTTTGCCATTCTGTTTTTCCTCCAGTCTCATTTTGTATTGTCCTTTTAGTTAGTCGAGAAAGTTACAGAGTTACAATTTTGTGGGGTCAATCCTCCTTTCCTATGGTTTTTGTACAACAAAAACCATTTTTTTTTGCTATATAGCTCCAATAGCTATATAATATAATTATATTCCTTTTTCAACATCTTGTCAATTAAGCTAGTTTCCTCTTTCCTTCAAAAAACTATCTTTTGCGCGATTACTCATTTCATCTTTCATATTTACATATCCCATATTTGTAGTTATATCAGATGTGCTTTCAAGATGTTCTTTAGCTAAAATTTCCTTTTTAGTTAATTTTTTCTTTCCTTCTTCATATTCTTTTTCCTCTAAATTAAATGGTATAGAAATTTTAGACATTATCGGTATAAATAATGGTTCTTTTTTTATTTTTTCAGATATTTTTTTACTATCTATATCTATAGCAATATTAGCATATTTTATAGCAGTTTCTTTTCTGCCTCTCATTAAATTTATTTTTGCTAGTTCATAATAACTATCTGCTTGTAATTCATCTTCCTCTAACGTTTTTTGAAAATATTCTTCTGCTTGATCTAAATCTTTATATAATAAAGCAATTTGAGCTAAACTATATTTAGAATTATAATGTAAATCATTTAATTCAGCAGCTTTTTCGTAATATTCTCTTGCATTTTGAAAATCATTTAGCATAGTATAAATTATTCCCAATTCATAATTCAGATCAAAGCTTACAGGATTATATTTTAAACTTTCTGTAATTATGTTAGCCGCTTCCTTATATTTTTCCTTTTCTATTAATAAATCTCCTAAAACAATAGCAGCATTTGAATAATTTGGCTTTTTTTCTATTAAATTAGTCAACATTTCTATTGCTTCATCTTTTTTGTCTAATTCAGTTAAAAGAGTAGCTACTTTATAATATGAATCATAATCCTTCTTATTAATTTCCATACATATTACATATTCATCTATAGCCTTTCTTATTCCGCCTTCTTTTTCATATATTAAAGCCAAATATTTATGAGCTGTATAATTATTTGGATCTTTTTCTATAATTGAAAGTAATATATCTTTTGCCTTTTTATTATTTCCTAATGAAATATAAAGTTTTACTTTCAAAAATTTCAATGTATTTATTATATCTATATTTTTGTATTCTAATATAATAACCACTATAGGTAAAACTATTGATGTTAAATATGTTATTATTTTAACAATAATATTTGCATTCAAATCAAATAATATTGTTATTCCATCTATTATTATTCCAAGTGTTTCTAGACCTAATATAAATATATATTCTGTTGTATTTTTCTTAATCATCTTAAAGAATATTATTCCAAAAAGAATAACAGAAAATGTTATAAAAAATAGCTGTTCTAACATTTATATCCCTCCCTATATATTTTTTAAGTATCACTATTCTACTACATTTTACAATTTTTTTCAATTTTTTTCATAAAAATATTTATTTTTCTTTTTAATTATGATAGAATAACTTTAAATTATATTACTAAACAATTAGGAGGAATTATTATGGAAGTAACTAAATGTTCTCGTTGTGGTGCTTTTTATACAACCGAAGGACATGTATGTCCTAAATGTACAGATAAAGATAATTTTGAATTATCTACTTTTAAAAATTTTGTTGAAGAAAATGGTATGGAACTTAATTCTTTAAGCGAGGTTGCTATATCAACTGGTATTTCAGAAAAAAATTTAACTCGTTTTTTAGGATATGAAGGATTAGAAGGATATAAAAAATTATTTAAATAAATATTAGCCGGTAATCAATCAAGATTATCGGCTTTTTTCAACAATTGCAACTATATCAGCAATATATTCTCCAAATATAGGAATATTTAAAGAAACTATTCTTTGTAATATATATACTATGATTGCTGTAATTAATGTAATTCCAATGCCTATCCCTACACCTCTTGAAATCCCTGCTAAAATATTTCTTATAAAAACTTGCTTTTTACTTCCAAGTATATAAGTCAATTCCATTAAATTGCTTTTTTCTAGCAATTCTATTAATGAATCAATTTTTTTATTTAAAGAATTTTTTTTGCTCTTACTATTTTCTAATAACATTTCTTCTCCAAAAATCCATCCCATTTTTATATAGGATGGACTTTTTTTGAAATTTTATTCTATATTCTCAATAGTAGTATTAGTTAATGTATTTTCGTTTGTTTCATTATCTTCTTTTTCCTGAATTTCTAGCTGTTTTTCTAAAGAACTTACTAAATCTTGTAATCTTTTTACATCTGTTCCCATAAGTTCCCAATTGTTACTATTTAAAGAATCTGTTAAATTTTTATTTGCTTTTATAATTGAATCAATCAAACCTTTTATGCTTTCAGTATCATCAATTTCGATTTTAGTTGCAGATTGTGAAATTAAATTCTCTATCCCTTCCTTTAAAGTTTTTCCTATAGCAACTTTATTTCCTGAAGCCACTATAACTTTTTTTAGAACAGGAAGATTAGTTTCATTAACTAAAGTCTGATATATTGGTTCTATATATAATAAAGTGTTTTCAATCGGCACGATTACCATATTTTTTGTAACTCTAGCACCAGTTACAGATAAACTATCTATTTCATTTTGAATACTCTGATTTTGCGAAATTTCAGTATCAAGTTGTGTTGGACTTAAGATATTGTTATCAGAATCGAAACTTTTTAATATTAAATTATTTTTACCATCTTTCATTGTTCCAATTAAATATGATTTTATGCTTTGCTTATTTTTTTGAGTATATATTTGTACTAAACCTATTGTATCTTTTTCATTATCTTTAATTGTTGTATAATAAGCTCCCAATACACTTCCGCTTTTTGTAGAATTTCCGTGAATTTTTATATCCTATTTTTTCCCAAGTGTCATCACCTCTATATAATACATCTGCCTTTTTATTATGATACTCTTCTAACATCGTAGATTGTACATTAAATAAAAATTCTGGATATATAAATTGTTCCTGTATACTTTCTGGAATCTTGTTATTCAAATCTTGAAATAGTTCTGGATATACTTTTCTATAAGCCATTGCTACCGGGTCATTTTCATCTGTTATATAAAATTTCATTTCACCTGTATATGCATTTGTGATTACCTTTATTGAATTTCTTATATAATTTATATCTTTTCTCATATTATCATATTGTATTTGAGTATATGTTGAATATGGATACTTATTTGATATAGTATAAGCATCTAATACCCAATAAAGGTCTCCCTCTTCATCTACAACTACATATGGATTTGAATCATATACCACATCTGGCAAAGCAAGCTTTGCTCTTTTTATTATATTTCTATTTATTAAAACTTTACTTTTAGATGTTAAAGAACTTGAAAATGCTAAATTCAAATCTTTTTGTTTTATTCCTAAAATCATTTTATCTAGGAAATTCAAATTCAATCCAGCGTTTCCACTATAACTTGTTTCATACTCGGTTGTTCCATCAACATAATCAAACTCATTTTTATCTTTTATATTTGTTACAATTGTTGTATTTGTTTCTAATCCATAATATATTTGTGGAGTTTTAATTTTGACTAATTCTTCTTTTCCAGTAATATCATTTTGGATATACTTTACTTCTCCTTCTTCAGTAGTTTCAGTTGCAGATGTTAAAATCAAACCATACCCATGTGTATATTCATAAGTTTTACTATTATATGTTCTTTTATTACTTACTATTTCTCTTGGAGATAAATATACTATTTTTTTATTTCCATCTATAATATAGTTTGAAAGTTTAGCAGTATTATATGTATAATATCCTGATCCACTCTGATTTGTATTTAAAGTATCTAAAACCATATTTTTATCTATAATAATTGTGTTATTTATAATATCATTATTTTTTATCGCCTCTTCTTCTGTTATTGTTCCTGTATAGTCAATACTCTCAGTATCATAGTCTATTCCATATGCCAATTTTGTTGAATATATATTAGATTCAATAAATACTTTTTCTTTATCAAATTTATTTGCATGTAAAAATATTAAGTCAATAACTAACATAACAACAAACAAAAGAACTAGATAAATTGGAACAATTGCTAAATCTTTTAGTATTTTTTCTTGTTTTCCCTTTTTAAAACTATTTATAGCCTTAAATATAGCTACAAGCATTACTATTGATAGTAAATTATATCCCCAATACTTGATAGTACTATCAATAAAACCCGCTCCAGCAAGTTTTATATCATTATCTGTTGTTAAGAAATTATCAAATACTATATCCATTGAACAAATTAATATATAAACAGCAAGCCCTATAGCAATTAATCTTATACTTCTATATATTGTCTTTATTACTATATTTTGTTTTAAGGTTTCTTTGTCAATGCCTTCAAAATATTTATTAAATACTACTATATAATATCCAAATGTGTAAATTATTATTGCAATAAAAATCAATATAAAATATACTACAAGCATTTTAATTAATGGTTCAATAAACATAAAAAATGATATATCTAAATGAAATATTGGATCTGCACTTTCAAAACTTGTATTACTTATACAAAGTATTAAATTTGGTGTAAATATTTTGCTTATAATAATACTCTCTATTACAGACACAACAAATGCTATTGATTTATTAGGTAGTCTTGGTATGTCTCTTTTTTCCTGTTCAAAAAAAACTTTTAAACCTTTTTTTATCTTTCTTCCAGTAAAATACATAATAAGATATATTAATATAAAATTAACTATCATTACTATATAACTATATCTTTCTTTTACTAAAAATGTATTTAAATAATTTTCTCCTAGTTCTTGATATTCAAGGTAGCTCCCTCTAAAATTTATATATGTTGCGATTCCACAGAATATTATAAATATTAATACTAGAATTCTACGGAGAGTAAATATTTTCTTTTTTTCCAAATCTATTATTCCTCTTTTCCTTCATTTTTTACGTTTAATATTATATCATAAAATTAAATAAAAGACAAATATTTAAATAAAGAGACTCATAATAAGTCTCTTTACATTATATAATTGCCTTTGAAAAGTCTTTACTATTAAAGGTTTCCATATCATCTATCTGTTCTCCAATTCCTATAAATTTAACAGGTATCTTATTTTCTTCAACAATTCCTGCTACCACTCCACCTTTACTAGAACCATCTAATTTTGTTAAAACAAGTCCAGTTACATTAGTTTCTTCTTTAAAGGCTTTTACTTGATTTATAGCATTTTGACCAGTAGTTGCATCTATTACAAGTAAAACTTCTTTATCTAATCCTTCCATTTCTCTGTCTATAACTCTATTTATTTTACTTAATTCATCCATCAAATATTGTTTATTATGTAATCTTCCAGCAGTATCTACAATTAATACATCTGCACCAGTTTCTTTTGTTCTATTTATCGCATCATATACAACAGATGCAGGATCATGTTTTTCTTCTTTTTTTACAATTTCACATCCTACTCTATTTGCCCATATTTCAAGTTGTTCTACTGCAGCAGCTCTAAAAGTATCAGCTGCAGCTATTACTACCTTTTTTCCATCTTTCTTTAGTCTATTTGCAATTTTACCAATTGAAGTAGTTTTTCCTACACCATTTACTCCAACAACTAATATTACAGATGGTTTAGTATCTATTTTTAAGGAACTATCTACACTATCAAATATTGCTTCTATCTCTTCTCTTAATGCCTGTTTTACATCTTCCTCTTCTTTTATGTTCTCTCTTTTTATTCTTTTTCTTAAATTACCTACAATTTTAGTTGATGTTTCAAATCCCATATCAGACATTATTAATATTTCTTCTAGCTCTTCTAAAAAGTCTTCATCAACTTTACGAAAATTACTAAATACATTATTTATTTTTGAATCAAAAGATTCTTTTGTTTTACTTAACTCTGTTTTTAATTTTTCAAAAAATCCCATTGCAATTCCTCTTTTCTTTTTTCATAATTATCTTTATACCAATTAATCATATAAAAGTCAATAATTCATTTGATATTTTTTAATTTTTGAGTTATAATTATTTTTATGAAAAAATTAATTGTTGAAAAAAAATATAATAATAAAAAATTAATAAAATTTTTAAATGATAAATTTCCTAATGTTTCGAACAATCTCATTTATAAAACATTACGAAAAAAAGACATAAAAGTAAATGGAAAACGTATATCTGAAAACATAAATATATTTGAAAATGATGAAATTCTAATTTATATTTCAGATGAATTATTAGAAAATAAAAAAATAAAATTAGATATCATATTCGAAGATGAAAACATTATTTTAATTAATAAACCAATAAATATTGAAATTATGGGAAATGGAAGTTTGACTCAATTAGTTCAAGAAAAATATAATATGTTTTCATTTTTACCAATGCCTTGTCATAGGCTAGATAGAAATACATCTCGGCATTATTTTATTTGCTAAAAATGAACAATCTCTAAATATTTTACTTAATAAATTTAAAACACATGAAATAGAAAAACACTATTTAGCTCTTGTATATGGTGTTCCTAATAAAAAATGTGAAACTTTAGAAGCTTATTTATTTAAAGATAGCAAAAAATCTTTTGTATATATTTCTGATGTGTTTAAAAAAGGTTATTCTAAAATTATAACTTCATATACTTTACTTAAATCAAATCCTGATAATACATCTCTTTTAGATGTAGAAATACAAACAGGAAAAACACATCAAATACGTGCACATCTTGCACATATAGGGCTTCCAATTATTGGTGATCGGAAAATATGGAATAAATAAAATTAATAAACAATTCAAACAAAATTCTCAGAACCTTGTAAGTTATAAATTAAAATTTAATTTTTCTACCGATTCTGGTATTTTAAATTACCTAAATGGCAAAGAATTCAAATTAAATATAAAAATTTAAAAGAGATGATTAGAATGCAATAAATCCAATTTATGGAAACATTCAAAATCTTCTCTTTTAATTTTTAAAATTAATTTATAGTTGTATCTGTTGGTCCTGTACCAACAACTGCTTCTTGTAATGATCTCCATGTATTACATCCAATAATTCCATCAGATATAAGTCCAACTCTTGTTTGATATCTTTTTACAGCTACTTCTGTTTTGGTTCCAAATATACCGATCAAGTCCTCCTGTTTCAAACCCAAGTGTATTTAAATCATCTTGTGCTATTAATACATATGTGCTGATACTACCTTTTTTTATTAATGGAAAGCCTCCCGAACTACATGCAGGATTTCCAAATCTTTTATCAAAATGTACCCAAGTAGGGGTTAAACTCTTAGGTTCTACATATGACCATACACCAGAATTTCTAGCACTATTATATAAAGTATTTCTTTTAGTTAAACTTAATGTTTGACCAACATCAAATGCAACTCCTGCATAATGTTGACTTTGATTCCCATGTCCTCCCTCATAAGGTCTTTTAAATGCAAATCCCACAGGTATCGGAGAACCAAAAATATACCTTTGACTATTCCAAGATTGCATAGTTCTTTTTGTTGTCCACAAAATATTAGACTTACTAGATCCTCTAAATTCCTTTATAGTTAATGTTCTATTTGTATTATAAGGCATTGCATCATTTTCATTTTTTATATAAGTTTCCATCTTATTTGTATCATTATTAAATATTATAATTTTTGCCAAATTAAAATCCTCCCATAAAAATAGTTTTTTACTATTTTATGAAAGGATAAATATTTTGGTTAATTTTATATTTAAACATTAATTCATCATATATTGAATAGCTTTTAGAACTCCTATTTTACCATATTCAAATGTCAATCCTCCTTGTAGATATGCAACATAGGGTTCTCGTATTGGTCCATCACAACTTAGTTCTATTGTTGCTCCATCTACAAATGTACCTCCAGCCATAATTACTTCATTATCATATCCTGCCATTGGACTTGGTACAGGTGTTACAAAAGAATCTATAGGAGAGCCCATTTGAATTCCTTGGCAAAATTTGATTAATTTTTCTTTACTATTAAATATAATACTTTGAACTATATCTGTTCTAGTTTCATCAAATTTAGGTGTAACAATATATCCCAATTTTTCTAAAATTCTACTTGCAAAAATTGCAGTTTTAACACTACTTGCAACTACAGATGGTGCAAAAAATAATCCCTTTAAATAATTTGTATTTTGCCCTAATGATGGTCCTATTTCTTTTCCAATACCATTTAATCTTTCTGCAACTAATTCTATCAAATCTTTTTTTCCAACGATATATGCTCCGACTTGTTGCTATTCCAGATCCTAAATTTTTTATAAGTGATCCCACTGCTATATCTGCTCCAACTTCAATTGGTTCTTTTGTAGAAACAAATTCTGAATAGCAATTGTCTACCATGATAATTACTTCTTTGTTAACTTGTCGTATCTTTTTTACTATATTTTCAACTTTTTCTATTGATAAGCTCTTTCTCGTAGAATATCCAACTGATCTTTGAATTTCTATTAATTTCAAATTTCCTTTAGAAACCCTATCTATAATTTTTATTTCGTCAAATTCATTATTAATTAAGTCTATTTGTTCATAATTAATATTATATGATTTTAATGAACTTTTAGTTGGATTTTTACCTATTCCAATTATAGTCTGTAAAGTATCATAAGGAAGACCAGTAATACTAAGCATAGTATCTCCTGGTCTTAATAACCCACCTAAAGTAATAGCAAGAGCATGAGAGCCAGATATAATCTGACTCCTTACTAAACTATCTTCTGCTTTAAAAACTTTAGCAAAAATTTCTTCAATTTTATTTCTCCCTGGTTCATCAATTCCATAACCAGTAGATGTATTAAAATGGGAAGTTGATAATCCACTTTCTTGCATTGCTTCTAAAACTTTTACACTATTTATTTCACAAATTTCATCAATTTGCTTAAATTGTTCTTTTATTTCATCTTGTGTTTTTTTAGCTAAATTTTCTAGTTCTTTGCTTATTCCCATATTTTCATACATGTGTTTTTCTCCTATTTTATACAATCAAGATTTTTATATTTTTTGTACATTACAATTCCAATTACAACAATAACAACTATACCTACTGATAATACTTTTGCTCCTGTATATGGCAAACTACTTTTCATAGTTGTATCATCATCCTTTTTAGAATCTGATTCATCAGAAATATTAGTTACTCCATCTTTTTTAGGTGTTTCTTTATCATTTTTATCGCCTTGTGTAGGTTCTTTCCCATCTTTTTCATTTCCATCATCTTTATATATGTCATCATCTGTATTAACTTTTTCAGTTACAGTTAATACACAAGTATCAGTATGATTTCCATCTACAGTTGTAACAGTTATTGTAGATGTACCTTGTTTTAAAGCTGTTATTTCTCCAGTTTCTGAAATCTTAGCAACTTCTTCATTTGAACTAGACCATGTAACACTTTGATTTTTAGCATCTGCAGGATTTATTGTTGCAACTAGAGTAACTTTATCTCCTACACTCATAGAATATGTCTTTTTATCTAAAGTAACACTTTTTACTTTTATATCTTCTTCTGTTTTTTCTATAGTATTAGTAAATGCTTTTATACAAGCATTAGTTCCAGATAAAGTTTGTACAGCTAATTTATAGTTATATAAATCTTTCCACTCATCATCATATACATAGCTTTCACCAACATTTGATACTGCTTTATCCCAATAATTGCTCATTAAAACTATTCCACTTTGATATAAGTTACATTCTATTGGTACAGAAGCATTTTCAGTATTCATATATCTTACTATAACAGCAAACTTATCGCTTGTAAGTTTTAATGGAGATGAAAGTTTTACAACATGATAACCTGCTTCTAGAGCATTTGTAGAAGAACGAGTAGCAAGTGGTGTTCCAAGATCTTGTATAGCAGGTAATCCATCATCTACTGAAGCAACATAAATTTCTACACCTTCAGTTTCAAATAAGTATAAACCAACTTCTGAAAGATATTCATCTTTAGTTAAGTCTTTTCTATCAAATACATTTGCAACATATTTACTTGCTTGATTATATTTAATTGCTGTTGCCATTCCTAATTCATCATGTTGATATATATTGTCATATGTAGGTTTTGGATTTTCTGAATCAAATTCTTCTAAATCATCTACTCCAATCAACATTTGTTCTATTGTTGCATCATCATATGATATGTAGCAATATCCACCTTCTCCAAAATTTTCACCATATGAATTTAAAACGATATATGCACCATTATTTAATGGTTGTTTTTCAAAGTTTTCTTTAGGAAATTCATCATCCCAACCTACGATTGTAACTGCATGGTTTGGTTGAACAGAATAATCATCACAATAATATGATTTGTAAGTACTATTATAATATCCATCTAAACTAGTATATACTCCATCAAGTTCTTGCAACCTCATATATGATACAGCAGAAATTGCACCATTTTCTTTTATTTTATTTTTTATTGTTTGTCTTATTACATTTACCTCATCAGCTGAGTAGTTTTCTTCAGCATTTGGGTCAGATTTATATATAATTTCATCTGATGTTTTTTGCTTGTATATACTTGCAAATAAAGTAGCATCTGTTATTCTTGCTTTAGGAGCTTTATCTAAATCAACACTACTAATATCTGATAAATAATATGGAGCACTATTTTGTTCCTCATCATATACACTATCAAAAGGTAAATCACTTTCATAAACAGGACCATATCCTGCAGCACTATAAGCAATTCCTATCATTGCATTTCCACCCTGTCCAATAGTTCTAGTAAACATTTGGCTTGTTTTATAGTCCATATGCATAGGAGAATATTTTTTACTACTATTTAGTTTTCTATTTGCTGTAGTTTCTATCGCACTTGCATATGAAAAGGCCCAACAAGAACCAGTGCCTTTTTGATTTTTTACATCAATTTTATTAGTTAAAATTGTTCTTAAATCATACTTTGTTTCAGTATTTCCTATTCCAACATTTAGTAAAAAATTATTATATACAGATTTTTTTATACTATCATTTATATTAACACTATAATATAATGGTTCAATTACATTTTTCTTTTCTTCATCTGATAATTGTTCCCATTTTTGGTAGCTTCCTGATTTTTCTACTAATTGTGGTTCCGAACCTTTAGTTTGTTTTGCAAAAGATATAGTACCATATATAACCAATAATACTATAATTAAAATAAACATCATTCTCTTAAGTGTTTTTTTCATCTTCATCCTCTTTTCTTAATATATATTTACTCAATTAAATATACCATAATAAATTTTTATAATCAATTAATATTTCAAAGTATAAAAAAATTTAATATTCTTGTAATATTTTTGTAATATTTGTCAAAAAAAGTTGTCAATCTAAATTCAATTTTAGATTGACAACTTCACAATTTTATTCAGTTTGAGCTTCCATTTCAGCTTCTTCTGTCTCTTCATTTTCTTTTTTTATTTGTATTTGTAAATCTTGATATTTTTTCATACCAGTTCCAGCTGGAATTAATTTACCAATAATTACATTTTCTTTTAGTCCAACTAAATTATCTTCTTTTCCTTTTATAGCTGCCTCTGTTAATACTCTAGTTGTTTCTTGGAAAGAAGCTGCTGATAAGAAACTATCTGTTGCAAGAGAAGCTTTTGTAATACCAAGTAAAACACGTTTTCCTTTTGCTGGTCTTAAGCCTTGTTTAATCATTTCTTCATTTTTATCAGCAAATTCATACATATCCACTAATGTTCCAGGGAACATTTCTGTATCACCATTATCTTCTATTCTTACTTTTTTAAGCATTTGTCTTGCAATTACTTCAATATGTTTATCATTTATATCAACACCTTGGTTTCTATAAACTTTTTG
>CANRPS010000033.1 GCA_947632585.1 uncultured Clostridia bacterium | reverse complement strand
GATGGTGGGACTCGAACCCACATGATTTCTCGCAGCATTTTGAGTGCTGTGCGTATACCAATTTCGCCACATCAGCAAATAATAAAAAAAGCAAAGTTAAACATCTCCTTTGCTTTTATAATATTGGTTGCGGGGGTAAGACTCGAACTTACGACCTCAGGGTTATGAGCCCTGCGAGCTGCCAACTGCTCCACCCCGCGATATTTAACGTTTTAATTATACATCTTTTCAGTGCATTTTGTCAATACATTGTCTTAAATTTATTTAATTTCCTATATTTTTTCCAAATTGTATTTATATAATTCATATTTATATTATTTTTATTTATAAAATAATATGCTTATTATAAATAAAATGTTTTTAAAATGAACAAAATAATTCTGAAAGGGAATTAAAATGTTTTCATGCTTATTTTTTATTGTAATTGGTTTTTTCTTGCTTATGAAAGGAGCAGATGTATTAGTAAATGGTGCTTCTAATATTGCAAAAAAGTTCCATGTTTCAACCATAATAATTGGATTAACTATAGTTGCAATTGGTACTTCTATGCCAGAATTAATGGTAAGCTTAACCGCTTCTGTAACTAATCATTCAGACATATCTATAGGAAATGTTATAGGAAGCAATTTAGCCAATTTACTTTTGATTTTAGGAATATGTTCATTAATAAAGCCATTAAAATTCGAACCACAAACTGAAAGAGTTGATAATTTTGTTGTGCTATTTTCAACTATACTTCTGTTCTTTTTTGCCAATAATAATGATAACATTATTTCTAGGTTTGAAGGAATAATTTTAATACTTGGAGCAATTTTTTTTATTTTTTATAATATTCTAATTGCTAAAATAGAAAATAAAGTTTCTGTTAATCAAATTGATATAAAAAATACAGATAAAAAAAATATATCAATTTTAAAATCCACATTTAATGTACTATTTGGAATATTATTTCTAAAAATAGGAGGAGATTTAGTTGTAAACTATTCTTCAAAAATGGCATCTATATTTGGTCTCAGCGAAAAATTGATAAGTGTAACTATTATTTCTTTTAGTACAAGTCTTCCTGAACTAATAACTTGTATTACAGCAACCACTAAAGGAGAAACAGATTTGGCAATAGGAAATGTTTTAGGTTCACAAATATTAAATGTTTTCTTAATTATAGGTGTATCAGCAATAATTTCTCCTATTAATTATTCTCCGATATATAATATAGACATGTTCTTTTTAATTTTAGGTACTATTTTCTTCATTCTATTTCCTTTCGAAGGAAAAAAACATCATATGACTAAATCAAGTGGTCTTATTTTTTTGATTTTATATGCTATTTATATTTTTTATCAAATCTTAAAAATAGGCTTATAGATTAAACTATAAGCCTATTTTATAATGATTCTTTATGCTTTCTATAATTCCATCAATATACCCCTGTGGATTATTCAAAATATTCTGTAAATCATTTTCTATTGCCATATATCCAAGTTCTATTTGATAAGTTTCTATTCCCACATTAGAATTATAATATTTATTTGTGCCAAATGACTTGTTCCTTCCATCTACAAATGCATTAGTAGAAATTCCACCAGTTTCACGAATTACGTAAATATATGGTGTTGAAGTTGTAACATGATATGGTTCATATCCATTTCTTTTTGCTCTAGATTCAGTAGCAACTATGTCTGCATTTCTAAAATTTTTAACATATACTCCTTCTTCCTCTTTATATGCCGTATTTTGAGAAAAACTAGTATTAGCTTTTTCAACTATATTATTCGCAATTTCTTTTGCGAATCCCAAATCACAATCATTTGGTGCATATACTTCAACTCCCCCATTAGATTTAGAGTATTTATTTTCATTTATATGAATAGATAAAATCAATTTAGCATAAGAACCATTTAATAAATTTATTCTTCCATTTTCATCATACATTGTAAGTGTAGTATCTTCTTTTGAATCTTCTGTTCCATCTCTTGACAAAAATACTTTTAGTCCCATATTTTCAAGTTCGGTTTTCAGTTTTAAGCAGTAATCTAAAACTATTTCTGCTTCCTTATAGTCACCTGATGTTGCTCCTTTATCTCTTCCTCCATGTCCAGCATCCAAGGCAATATCATATACATTTTCAGGAAGTTTTTCTCCACCTTTTACCTCTAATGACATATACGAAATGTCATTATATTTTTCGAATCCTATATCTATTTTATTATTAAATTCATTTTTTGTTATAGTATAATATGTAATATTATTATATTCTGTAGAATTAACTAATGAAAAATACTTTATATCACTATTTGAATATGATACTTTTAATAGTATATAATAACTATTTTCTGATAAATTCTCTAAGTCAATTCCTTCATTTATTTCTCCAAATGTAGAAAAAGATAATCCATCATCAGAATAATTAAATTCTGCTTTTATATTTTGTTCATTACCATCTAAATCTTTTACCAATAAGTCTACATTTTCTACTTTTATTCCAGAAATTTTTATAAAGTCTAATGTTCCTTCTATATTAAAGTGAGTCCCATATATGGCATATTTTGTGATGTTTACTAAGCTAGTTTTATCAACCAAATTAAAAAGATTTTTTCTTCCGTTCTTCTCTAATTCTTTCAGGATCATTATCTTGTTTTATTTTAAAAAATATTAATGCGCCTATAAAAATAACAAATAAAACTATAATTAAATTTAATATTTTACGTGTGCTTCTATTTTTATTCAAAAATTTCACCTCGTTTTAATATATTTTATTCTATCTCTATTAATTTTAAATTATATTTGTCTTCTAATATTTTCTTTTTAACTATATATTCTTTTGTTCTAAAACCTTTCACATCAATAACATCATAAGTACCATCATTATTAAAAACTATAAAATCCGCTTTATATTTAAGACCAGGAGCTAAAATAAATGTTGGTTGCAAGCAAAATCCTTTTATATCTTCAGCTTTTAATCGAAGTTTTAAATCATTATAAAAATTTGCTTCCTTAACACTATCAAAAGTGTGTCCATCCACTGAAGTTTTTGTAGATCTGTATTTTGCTTTTTTAGGTTTCTTTTTGTCTATATAATTTTTATAGTCATCTACACTCCATGTTTCCATATTATCACTCTCTTCCATCTATGGAAATTTTACTAAAAGATTTAAAATATGTCAATATAAATCATAATGTACTTTTCCATAAAAAAAAGGAGATGAATCTCCTTTTAAAAATTTTTTTTATCTTTCTTGGTCTTCAATATTTTTTATTTCTTTCTCTATATCTTCAACAAAAATATCTATATTTTTTTCTTTTAGAAATCCTACCAATTTCTCTGGCGTTAAATTAGGTACGGAATTTAACATTTGTATAATCTTTCCCATCAGTTCTTTTTTTGTAAAAGTTCTTTTTGCTTGCAATAATTCTTCTCCAAATTCCCTTCTTTTTTTATTTTTTATTTCTATCTTATACATATGTATATATCTATTCATTGTACTACTACTTATATTAAAATGTCTTGCTAGTTTAACTCCACTTGCATCAGGATTTTTAAGTAAATATTGTTCTATCTCTGCCTTGCTTACTTTTGGCTTTTTTTCTTTTGTTGCTCTTTTCCAAGGAATACCATATATTTTTATTAATCTACCAATAGATTTTTGGCTGACATTAAAATGTTCACCTATTTGACGTTGACTTGCATGAGGATTCGCTAATATAAATTCTTTTAATTCGGCTTCACTAATTTTTAGAATTTTAGATTTTAGTCTATTTTTATTCTCCCATTTTATCCCATATCTTTTTATTGTTTTATTCATTGTAGCAAGAGTAACATGAAAATGTTTTGCCATTTCGCTTTGTGTTTTTTCTGGATTACAAGCAATATATTCTTTTATTTCTTGTTTTCCTATTTTAGGTTCTTGATTTTTTCTTTTATAAGGCAATTTTATGTCATATTCTCTCATATATTTACGTGCTGTTCCTTCTGAAATTTTAAAATGCTCTGATATTTCCCCTATGGTTAATTCTGACTTACTAACCATATAATTTACTAAATCTCTTTTACTAACTGTCTTTTCTCTTACTATGGGTCTATTATCCCATGAAATATTATATTTATTTAATCTATAAATAAATCCTTGTCTTGATAATCCAAAATGATTTGCCATTTGCCCTTGGGTCTCAGTAGGATGTGTTCTCATATATGTTAAAATTTCTCTTTTTTGTTCTTGCTCCTCATTTACCTCATTAGGGTTTTTTATTTCAAATCTTCTCATATCTTTAGATAATATTGAAATAGAAATTTTAAAGTAATTTGCCATATCCTCTAATGATGCATTTGGGTTTTGTTTTAGGAATTTTTGAATGGCATTTTTAATTGCTTCATTTCTAATAGTTATCAAATTCATGCCATATCTTTTCAACATCCTATATAATGATGTTTCTCTTATTCCTAAAGCTTTACAAATTTGTTCTGTTCTAGAATAAGGATTTTCTTCTATATATTTCAGTATTTTATTTGTTTCATTATCTATTTCTACAATTTTTTTATTTTTCAAATTAACGTTCCTCATTTCTTTCTTGTTTATTTGTTTTTTGTAAAATATTTTTTTGATAATTTAAAATACTTTCTTCAGAAATTTGAAATCCTTTTTGATTTAAAAATTCTTTTAAAGTATCTACTTCTAAATTTGGTATAGAGTTTAACATATTTATAGCATTTTCTATAATTTGCTCATCTGTAAATTCTCTTTTTTTACCTTTCTTACCAGATAATTTATATTTTTTAATTCTCCTGCTAATTGTCCTTTCACTTAATTTCAGATTATTTGCAATTTCTTCAATTGTAGCGTATGGATGACTCATAATATATCCTTTAAATTCATTTTCATTTCCTTTTTGTTTTCTACCATTTTTCTTTACCCAAGAAACACCATATTGTTTTATTAATTCTCTTATTTTATTTTTTCCTATTTTAAAATAGGCCTCTAAATCTGCTTGTGTTGCTTTAGGATATTTATCTATATAATCCTTAAACTCCTTTTCAGTCGGTATCTTTTTTTCATTTCTAGATTTATATTCTCTTAAATAACGGCTAGCAGTAGATAAAGATACCGAAAAATATTCTGAAACTTCTTTAATAGTCGATCTAGGATTTTTTTTCATAAAAGCATTTATTTTATCTTTATCTACTATATCTCTTCTGCCTCTTTTATTTGGTATGTTACATGCTCTCATATATTTATAAATAGTTCTATTACAAACTTTAAAATGTGCACATAATTCTTTTGTAGTTGCTTTAGGATGCTTTTCTAAATAATCTTTAAAAGTTTCCTCATCAATTTTAAATCTTCTTCCTCTTGAATTATATGGTCTTATTATTTCAAATTTATCTATATATTTTTTTATTGTTATCCTTGTGACTCCAAAACGTGTTGCAATATTCTCTAATGATGCTCTCGGATGCTTTTCTATATATTCTTTTAATTTATCTTTTTCTATTTTCATATTATTCCTCATTTAATTTCATCTTTCTTCCATTTCTTTTTGTGGTGTTCTTCCTAAAAATTCATCAATAAGTTGAGCTTTTTTTATATCTCCGCTTCTTAATAATTCTTCTTTTTTATTAATTAGTATAGTTCTCACTGGTACATTTTTTCTTTGTTTCTTTTTAAACATTATTTCTACTTGTTCTGCAGTAATTCTCGGATCAAATGATGCCATTTCCAATATTTTATCAAAAAAGTCTTTTTCAGGTTTCTTCTTTTTAGCATGAAACCTTTTGTCATTCCATTCAATTTTATATTTCTTTAAACTATAACTAATTGTTCCATTCGAAACACCTAAATCATGAGCTATCTCCACTTGAGTTGCTTTAGGATTATTTATAATGTAATTTCTTAAATCTTCTTCTGTTAACTTTGTCCTTCTTTTTTGTGGAAATGATATGTAAACTTTATTTTTTAATAAACATTTACTAATTGTTGCATGATTTACCTTAAAATGTTCAGCCACTTCCATTTGTGTTTTTTCAGGGTTTTCTTTTATATATCTCATTAAATCATTTATATTAATTTTAGAGTATAGTCCATTTTTTCTTTTAAAATCAATATCATATCTTTGAATATATGCTATTATTGTTTGTCTGGCAACATTAAAATAGGTAGCTATTTCCATTTGAGTTGCTTCTGGATGTTCTTCTATATATTTTACTAATTCCTCTTTATTTACTTTCATTTAATTTTACATCCTTTTCATTTTATTTAAATTTATCTTTCTTCTATAGATTGTCCTCTATTTAATAAGTTTTCGATTAATTTTGCTTCCTTTTCTTTTCCTTGTATATTCTTTCTTTTCATCTCTTCCCTTAATAAAATTTTTACTGGAATTTGTATATTTTTTTTGTTTCTTAAAAAATGTTCAACATCTTCAACAGTATATTGAGGATTAGATACTAATAATTCTATTATTTTACTTAATATTTTTTCTTTAGTTGTAGTTTTTGCTCTTCCATCTGATTTTTTAGGATCTCTCCAATCTATTCCATATCTAGCTATATATCTTTTTATTTTTGATTCATTTAATCCAAGTTTTTTAGATATTTGCCATAGATATTCATCAGGATGTTCTTTTATATATCCTTCCAACTCTTCCTTTGATATTTCAACTTTGGGTTTTCTTTTTTTGTTATCCCAATTTATACCATATCTTGTTAAAGCTCTACTTATTCCTGAAACACTAACATTAAAATATCTTCCCATTTCTTTTTGAGTTGCTTCTGGATGTTCGCTTATATATTTTTCTAATTCTTCTTTTATTAATTTCATTTTTATCTCCTTTCTTTAGTAGTATAATTTATCTTTCATCAATTGGATTTTGTTTATTTTTTCCTCTGTTTAATAACTCTTGTATTTTATCTGCTTGTCTTCTTTTTCCTTGTAATATTGCAAATATCTTTCTTTCCTCTAAATATGCCTTTAATTGAATATTTTGCTTTCTTGATTTTAAAAAATTCTCTACATCTTCTATTGTTGCACTAGGATGTTTTTTTAAAAATTCTATAGATTTATTTATTATCTCTAATTTTTTTCTATTTTGTGGTATTCTAGATTTGTTTTTTTTTATTCCCTTTTCTTTTAAATTATAAATTTCTAAATAAGACTCAGCTGTTACCTCACTTATTCCTAAATCTTTTGCTATCTGTTTTTTACTTACATTTGAGTGAGATTCTATATACGTTTTAAAATCATCTTCTCCAATTTTTCGCTTATCTTTATTTATCCCTTTCCATTGTATTTTATATTCTATAATATATTTATGTATTGTTGTAGTACTTACATTAAAATAATTTGCTATTTGCCACATGTAGTCATCTGGATGTTCTTTTAAGTAATTTTCCAAATCATCTTTTGATATTAATCGAAATTGATTTAATCCACGTTTGCTTTGCCATACTATAGAATATTCTTCCATTTTTTTATTTAAAGTTCTAGTAGTTGTTCCAAAGAAATTTGCCACATCTTGTTTTTTATCCATAGGATGTTCTTCTAGGTATCTAATTAGTTCTTCTTTTTCCAATGGAGGTTTACCTAATTTTTCTCTTATTTTATTTGTAGGGATTCTTCTCTCCCATGGTATATTATATTTTTTTATATATCTATGCATTGCAGAAATAGTAACCTCAAAATTTTCTGCTATATCTCTTTGAGTTGCTTTTGGATTATTTGTAATATAATCTTCTAATTCTTTTTTTGAAATATATTTCATTTACATCAACTCTCTTTCGTATAAAGAATTTAAATATATAACTTTTATTATCTTTCTCCATCATCTTCCGTACTTTGATTTTGTTGTAATTCTTCAACTATTTCTTCTATTAAATACTTATCTGTTCCTCTCTTTAAAAATTCTAATATTTCTTTTGCTTGTGTTGTATTTCCAGATTTAATTAATTCTAATCTTCTCAATTCTAAAAGCCTTCTTACAGGAAGTTCTTTTCCATATTTTTGTTTTATTTTCTCTTTTACTTTTTCTGGAGTGGCATTAGGATTTTCCTCTAATAACTTTATCACTTTGTCTATAAATTTTTCCTTTGATTCTTGTTGTTTCCATTTTTCTTTATTTTTTTCATCTTGTATTTTTTCAAAATCTATTTGATGCTTTTTCATGTATTTATCTAATTTTTCTTCAGTTGTAGATAAATATGCTGCAATATCTCTTCTAGTTGCTTTAGGATGTTTTCTTATACATTCTTCTACATCTTCTTTTTTCACTTTATATAATATAACTTCTTCTTCCTCTGGTAGTTCTTCAATTTTTTCTTCGTTTTCAAATTCCTCTTTAGATACAAATTTTTCTTCGTTTTCATCCCACTCAATACCAAATTTTTTCAAATGCATATTTAAAACTGACATTGACATTTGTAAATCATTTGACATTTGTATACGTGTTGCTTTAGGATTTAAATTTATGTAATCTAAAAGATCTTGTTTTAAAATAGTTGGTCCTCTAAGTATTCTTTTATTACTTGCTAAATTTTTAATCCTTAAAAATCTGCTTATTGTTGCATTACTTACATTAAATGCACTTGCTATCTGTTCAATTGTGGCATTT
Source organism: uncultured Clostridia bacterium (assembly GCA_947632585.1). Classification (GTDB taxonomy): domain Bacteria; phylum Bacillota; class Clostridia; order TANB77; family CAG-508; genus CAG-269. Next base: position 4,748 of record CANRPS010000033.1, on the reverse strand, counting down.
GGAAAATCTTCCAAGTATTTTTTTACATTTTCTTCTTTTATTTTAGTTCTTTTACCAGTTTTAGGTTTATAATTAATCCTATATTCTAATATTTTTTTGTTTATTGTGGTTACAGATACACCAAAAAAGCCAGCTATTTCTAATTGAGTAGCATTAGGATTTTCTCTTATATATTTTTCTAAAATTTCTCTTCTTAATTCCATTTTTACCATCCTATCTATATTTTTTACCTTTCATCTTTTTCATTATCTTTTTTCTTTTGTCCACGATTTAATAATGATTGTATAAAAATTGCCTTATCTTTTTTTCCTTCCTGTAATAATTCTTCTTTTTTCTCTTCTAAAAGTCTCCTTACTTCTATTTCAGTTTTTGTCCTTAATCTAAAAAGCATTTCTAATTCCTCTGGTGTAGCTTTTGGATTTACTTTTAAAAACTTTATTATTTTTTGTATTGTTTCTTCTCTAGATGCTAGTACTTTTTTTGACTTTGTATCCCTTGGCGTCTTCCATTTTAATCCATACTCTTTTATGTATTTATTTATAGTAGAAGTATTTACTTCAAAATTTCTTGCAATTTGCCATTGATACATTTCTGGATGTTTTTCTATGTAATCTCTCAATTCTTCCTCTGGAACAGCATCCCTTTTTCCAGGTTTTCTTGAACTTGCAATAATTCCATATCTTTTCATATGGATGCGAAGTGTAGATTCGCTGATATTAAAATGTTTAGCAATTTGCCACTGATATATTCCCGGATTTTCAGAAAGGAAATCTTCTAAATCCTGCTTCGAAACTTTAAGTTCTGTCATATTATGATTTGTATTTTTCTTTTTCCATTGTATGCCAAATTGTTTTATTTTATCATTTATTGTTGATATAGATACATCAAAATAGTCTGCTATATCTTTTTGAGTAGCTTTAGGATGTCTTTCTATATAGTCTCTTAGATTTTCCTCACTAATTTTTTTGTTTCTATACCTTCCTTTTCGTTCCCAATGTATATCATATGCTTTTATGCTTTCGATTATTGTATAATAACTTACACCCATTATTTCTGACAATTCTTTTTGAGTAGCATCAGGATGTTCTTTAATACATTTCAATAAATCTTCTTTTTTAACTATCATTTTATTTATCTTCCTTCTATATCACTTTTTATTCTTTTTTCTAATAAATTTTCCACTATACTTACTTCTTCTGTTTCATTATTTTCTTTTAAAATATTTAAATATCTTTCCAATATTTTCCTTACTGATATAGGAATATTATATCTCTCATTTAAACCTTTTTCCACTCTTTCTATAGAAAGTTTAGGTTTAGAATAAAATAAATCTACTAATCCTTGAGCAAATTTTTTTTGTCTCTCATCACATTCTTGTATATCTATTCCATATTTTTCTATATAAGCTTCTATGACGTCTTTACCTACCCCAAAATATTTAGTCATTTCATCTGTAATTTGACTTCCATTTACCATTATATATGATTTTATTTCAAAATCTTTAATAGTACGCATATTTCTTTTTTCCATGTATGAATATACTATTTTTTCTGAAATATCTAGAGCCCTAGCTATTTCTCTTGGGGTTCCTATTTTATTTTTTAATAGATATTCATCTATCATTGCTTCAACTTCTTTTTTATCTTTAATTCGTAAGTCTTCTCTTTCTATATTATATAGTTTTAAAAGTTTTCCTATTGTAGATATATGAACTCCAAAATGTTTAGCTATTTCTTTTAACCCCATATTAGGATTTTCTATAACATATTTTTTTAAGTCTTCTTCTTTTATGTTTGATTTTCTTCCTTTTGGTTTAGTTGCTCTTTCTATTCCATATTTTCTTACATAAGTTCCTATTGTTGAATGAGCTGTACCAAAGTGTTTAGCTATTTCACTCAAACTTAATGTTGGATTTTTTTCTATATATTCTCTTAACTCTTGAACATCAATACTTTCAGATATTCCTGGTGTTTCTTTTTTTAGGTTTATTGCATATTTATGTATATTTTTATCTATTGTAGTTATATCTACTCCAAAATGTCCTGCTAATTCCTTTCTAGTTGTATCTGGATGTTTTTCTATATATGTTTCTATATCCTCTTTTTTTAGTCCTCTTGTCGTTTTTATTCTATTTATATTGTATTTATTTAAATATGCTTTAATTGTTGAATGAGATACACTAAAATGTTCTGCGATTTCCTTCATTTTTGCATCTGGTCTTTTTTCTATATATAATCTTAATTCATCTTCATTAATTTTTTTAGTTCTACCTCTTTTTTCTTTTCTTACAATTAATCCATATCTATTTATATATTTGTACATTGTAGTTATATCAACCCCAAAACGTTCTGCTAATTCCCTTGCAGAAGCACTTGAGTTTTGATTTAAATATTCCACAATATCTTTTTTTTCCATGCTTTTTAACCTTCTACCTTCTCTTTCTATATTATATTTTTTTAAAGAATTCAATATCGTTGAATTTGATACCTTAAAATGTTCTGCTAATTGTTTTATGCTTGTTTCAGGCTTCTCTTTTATATATTTTCTTAATTCCTCTTCTTCTATTTTTCTATAGCGAATTCCTTTTCCAGTATTAATCTTTATATCATATTTTCTTATAATATTTTTCATTGTCCCTATATCAACACCAAAATAATAAGCAAGCTCCTTTTGGTTTGCATTATGGTTATTTTCAATATATTCTAGTATTTGTTCTTTTTTTATACTCATATATCTTATTCTCCACCTATTATTTTACCACATTATGTAAATTTATGCAACTTTTACTATATTTATTAATCATTATATAACAATTCATTCGGCATTTACTTACTCACATAAAAAAGAACTCACTTAAATGTGAGTCCCTTTTTAAGATATATAAACTTATTTTTTATTTACTACATCTTTTAAAGCTTTTCCAGCTTTGAATTTTGGAGCTTTAGATGCAGGTATTTTGATTTCTTCTTTAGTTTGTGGGTTTCTTCCTTTTCTAGCTGCTCTTTTGATTACTTCAAAAGATCCAAATCCAACTAATTGAACTTTTTCTCCCTTCTTTAATGCTGTTGTTACAACATCAACAAAAGCATTAACTGATGCTTCTGCAGCTTTCTTTGTTTCTCCTGTTTTTGCAGCTATAGCTGCTACTAATTCAGCTTTGTTCATTTTTAAATTACCTCCTAAAAAATTAAGTTTATGTAGTTTGTTTTAATGTGTAAGTTTTGCACCTTTATAACCTACTTTAATTAAATTATTCGCCAATCTTTGATAAAATCCCTCTTTTTTTGAGAAATATTTTTGATTTTTTTGATTTTAAGCCAACTTCACCCATTGTAAATTTAAAATTCAAATTTTTTATTAAAACTATAGATCCTATCAAAAATGCTATTATATTACACAATATAGTACCAAATATGGCCCCATATATGCCAATATTTTTTTTAGGAATTAAAATTATGTTACATATGAATTTTACAATCATACCTATTCCAAAAGCTATTGGTGGAACATTTACTTTTCCAATTCCCTGTAAAATTCCATTTGTTGTTTGTGCTAACATCATAAAAATAATAGAAACACTGCTAAATCTTAAATAATTTGCACCATTTTTAGCATTTGGAAATAACACTTTCAAAATTTTTTCAGAAAATAAAAACATGAAAATAGTTATAGGAATTGCAATCAAAATAGTAATTAATATAAATATTTTTGCTTTTCTTTTAGCTAATTTAAAGTCTTTTTTTGCTATAGATTTTGAAATAACAGGAACAAGTGCAGTTACAAATGCACTATTTATAGACATTGGTAGCATACATAAACTATCTACTTTGCCACTTAAAATCCCATATTCAATTTTAGCTTCTTCTTCTGTGGTTATTCTTTTTAAAAATCTTACAATGGTAAAAGAATCTATATTTTTATTAAATGATGAAATCAGGCTACTTATAGATATAGGCATTGCAACTATTATTATTTCTTTTAAAGTTTTCCTAATTCTTGTAGGTTTATAATTAATACTCTCTTCCACATCAAATTCTTTTTTCTTTAATCTATAATAAAAATACATATATACAAAACTTGAAATTGTTGCTATAGTGGTTGCTAAATTGGCTGCTGCTGCCATTATTTTTGTATTATTTTTACCTAAAATTACTACAAGTTCTACAAGAGCAATTGTAAATATTGTCTTGAAAACTTGTTCTAGACTTTGCGATTTCGCTGTAGCAGTAAATACTAATCTTCCATTAAAATATCCTCTTATTACAGCAGTTATAGAAACAAAAAATATCGATGGGGATAATGCAATTAATGAATATTCTGCTTCTGGTATTTGTATCCAAATTTTAGCTATAGTTTTTGCTCCCATAAATAATAGAATAGAACCAATTGCTCCAATTATTGCAAAAGATAAAAATGCAATTTTAAAAACTTTATCTGCTCCTTTATTATCACCGACAGCAAGTCTCCCTGATATTATTTTAGAAATAGCATTTGGTACTCCTGTTGAAGAAAAAGTTAAAAGTAAAGCATATATTTGAAATCCACTACTATATATTGCATTTCCGCTATCTCCAAATCCTTCTTTATTAGTTAAATATAGTTTATACGCTAAACCCACAATCTTTATAAAGACCTGTGATAATAGTAAAAATAATACTCCTTGTATAAAGTTTTCTTTCTTATTTTTCATAAAAATCGTGAAACCCCTTGACAAAATTACTTTTTTGTAATAAAATTATTCAGTATTA